>CAZYFX010000022.1:0-20313 GCA_964646725.1 uncultured Oscillospiraceae bacterium | reverse complement strand
TGTCCTACATGGGTGCGACGGTGCTTCACGAGGACGCCATCTTCCCGGTCAAAAAGGCGGGCATTCCCATCCACATCAAGAACACAAACGCCCCCGAGGACGAGGGCACGCTCATCGTCACGCATACCGACAAGGCATGCGGCATTTTGACGGGCGTGGCGGGGAAAAAGGGCTTCACGGTTCTGACGCTCGAAAAGGACATGATGAACGAGGAGATCGGCTTCGGACGCAAGCTTCTTCAAATTCTCGAAAAGAACGGCATGAGCTTTGAGCATCTGCCCAGCGGCATCGACACCATGAGTGTGGTCGTCAACGAGCACGAGCTTGAGGGACGCGAGGATGTGCTCATTTCCGAGCTGTTGGCCGCTACCTCTCCGGACAGCATCAACATCGAAAAGAACATCGCGCTGATTGCCGTGGTGGGACGCGGTATGAAGAACGCCAAGGGTACGGCGGCGAAGGTCTTTGCGGCGCTTGCCGAAAAGGACATCAACATCCGCATGATCGACCAGGGCTCCAGCGAATTGAACATCATCGTCGGTGTGGACAATGCCGAATACGAAAAGGCCATCCGCACAATATATGAGCAATTTGTAAAATAGGCGGCGCGGAAGCCCAATCTACAAAAAATGCCAAAACCTACGATACTCTCCGCCTCAATTATTCACTATTCAATACTCATCATTCATTTTTCAATATTTATTTGTTCACCGCTCTTCGCCGCAATCCGCTTTTTAAATAGAGGTATAATCCATGTATAACCGTCCGTTCTCCCCCCTGTCACCGGCACGCAAAGCCTTCAAAATCGGCTTCGTGTCGGTTTTCACTTACATCATCAGCTACTACATCCGAAACCTTCTCGGCGTGTTTACTCCCGAAATGGTCGCAAGCGGTGCCTATACCGAAGAATACCTCGCTTTTTTGGCATCGATCTATATGGTGGTCTATGCCGTCGGTCAGATCTTCAACGGCGTTATCGGCGATATCGTCAAGCCGAAGTATATGGTAACGCTGGGGCTTTCGATCACGGCGCTCGGTCTGATCGGCTTTTCCGTCGTGTCCGGCGGTGTGCTCGGAATGATCTGCTTCGGCGCGGTCGGCTTCGGACTTTCCATGCTTCGCGGGCCGCTCGTCAAGGTCATTTCCGAAAACACGCTCCCGAAATATGCAAGGCTCTGCTGTGTCTTTCTTTCGTTTGCTTCCTTTGCCGGGCCGCTTCTTGCGGGTCTTGCCGCCATGCTCTTGCGGTGGACGAGCGTATTTGCCGTGTCCGGCGGACTGACGCTGGCCATGGCGCTTTTCAGCTTTACCTGTCTCACGGTCTTTGAAAAAAAGGGCATGGTCGTTCCGCTTGCACACACGCAAAAGAAATCCGAAAAAAGCAGGTTTGATCCTGCGGCCTTGCTTCGACTCCCCAATTTCGCCACCTATCTTCTGGTGGCCATGGTGGTCGAAATTTCGTCCATTTCCGTCAACTATTGGATGCCCTCCTTTTTCACCAACGCTCTTTCGCTCGACAAAGGCACCACCAACACGATCTTTTCCGTCATTGCGCTTTGCAGAGCCTGTATGCCGTTTGTCAGTCTTTACATATTCAAGCTTTTGAAGGAAAAGGACATCACGATTTTACGCATCTTCTTTTCCCTTGCGGCCGTGCTTCTTTTATTGGTCTATTTCATCCATGCGCCGATTCCGCGCTTGATTTTCTTCACGCTGGCGCTCATGTGTTGCAGCGTTTCCTCGGCCACGCTCTGGAGCATCTACATTCCGAATCTCGGCAAAAGCGGCAAGGTGTCAAGCGTGAACGGGATCATCGACTGCACCGGCTACATCGGCTCGGCCGTCTTTAATGTGGCCGTCGTGCCGATCATGGACGCCTTCGGCTGGGGCGGTACCATCTTATCCTGGTGCTGTATCATGCTTGTGGGACTTCTTTCGACACTGCTTGCGAAAAAAGCAGAGTAGGAGAATTTGTCAAGAACGTGAATTCCCAAAGTAAAATCCACAGTAGACCCGCAGTGGAATTAACCATGAGAAATAGGCGGAATTTAGAGTGGGAAACACGTCGAAATCAAAGCAAAAGCAAGAAAAAACGAGCTCAAGCCCTAAAAAACAGCGCGACTGAAAAGCCCGAGAGAATAATTTCCCGGACTAAATTCCACTGCGGTAGAATTTACTTTAGGAAAAATGTTTCAGCAATTTCGAGGTTTGAACAACATCTTTCGGAGCAACGAAAGAAATTCCCAAAGCTTCGGCAAGCTCCGCAGAATATGTAAACGTAAACATATCATAAGCACTTTTTCCGTTGAATTGATTTCTCTTTACGGCATTGATATGTGAAAATATTAGGTTGACATTTTCTTGAGTCCAATTATCAAAAGAAGTACCGCTTTGTGCAATTCCTCTGAATAAGGTATGGTTGTTTTCAACATGAGGCTTTTGGTACGGAGCATTTGGATTACAAAAAAACATCTTAGCTTCAGGTTGCCCATTCAGCCCATTTTCAAAAGCAAAAACGTCGCTGAATTCACCGCCGTTATCGGTTAACAAAACGGGAAACGCATCTCCGAAGCTTATTCCGTATGTACGAAGCTTTTCTTTCAACGCGCGAATTTTGCTTGCGGCTTCGACGGCGGTCTTGTTGTCCAACAGCAATCCGAACATAAAATCCACATTTACGAATTGAAACGTCATAATGACTTTTCCGCCGATTCTTCCGATCACCGTATCCATTTCCACCAAATTGACAAATGGATTTTCTTCGAGGAAAAGCATAAAATCTTCAAAACTCCTGCCGATTTTAACGCCTTTGGGCACATATTCGCCTTTTTGCGCTTTTCTCGGTTTGAATTTGGCAGCACGAGGAAGATCGATCTTTGAAATCGTATAATATCCGCATTCAATGTGTCGATATACCGTAGTTTTCGATACCGACAGATTGTTTGCCCGGATGGCGTGGTAAATATTTTGTCCTGCTTTCACCGCAGACGAGATGATCTCTTCGGTTTTGTAAAACTCTTCCTTGGTAAGAGGAATGCCTTCTCTTGATTCCGACAACACCGTCTCGTATTCGGCCTGCGCTGTTTTGGCATGGTATACCCTTCGAGAATATTGGCAATTGCTATGGTTCTTTTTGGGACAGCCGTTGCACACAAACGGAGCTTTCAAAAGTTTGGGGCAGCCTTCGTTTGTTTTGGTAAATCCGTTTGCGTAAACTTTCCCATGCAGTTTTACTTCTTTGGATACCGTTGTCTGATCTTTCCCGATTCGTTCGGCGATTGCTTTGAATGTCATGCCTTTGGTAAGACATTCTTGGATTTCGATGCGGTCATCGAGTGTCATGTGTTTGTTTTTCTTTTCGTTGGTCATAGTCCGAGGCCTCCTTTTCCCGGACTTAATTCTACCACAAAATCCTTCCCACGGTAAATTCCACTTTAAATTCCACTGTGGAATTTACTTTGGGAATTCACTAATTTGTCAAGAAAATTCACTTATTTATAAATATGTATTGACTTTTCGGCCGTAATACGGTATAATATAGAAGTAAGTTTTGCAATTTGTCTTATTTGCCGATCAAGGCGGGGGTTGAATTTTCATGAAAAGCAGAATTTTTAAAACGTTTTTGTGTACACTTGCGATCGGGAGCGCCTTTGCCGTGTCCGCTCATGCCTATACGGATAAGCAGCTCTCGGCCGCAAAAAATCTGTACGATCTGGGACTTTTAAAGGGAAACGACACGGTTTTCAGCGCGGAAAGCATGGACTTGGACAGCTATGCGACCCGTGCGCAGTTGGCCGTCACCGTGACCCGTATGCTCGGAAAGGAAAACAAGGCGATCTATCAGCAGAACGCTCATCCTTTTTCCGATGTACCGTCCTGGGCGAGCGATCATGTGGGCTATTTGTATGAGAATTATCTGGTCAACGGTGCGAGCGACACATGGTTTGCCGCCGACGATGTGGCGACCACCAATCAGTTCTGCGCCATGCTTCTTCGCGTGCTGGGCTACAGCGAGGCCGAATGGGATTTTGCCTACGAGAACGCGGCCGCTTATGCCGTCGGTTTAGGGCTAACCGATGAATCCGCGACCTGGACATACGAGCTGACGCGCGGACGGATGATCGAAATGTGCTACACGGCGCTCGGTATCCAAAAGAAGCTTTCGTCGCACACCTTGGCCGACCGTCTGATCGACGAAAAGGTCATCTCCGCTGCGGTTTACGGCGCACAGGGCGGGGATTATTCCGCAGGCGGTGCGGGGCTGGAGTCTGCTTTTGCTTCCGTGGACACCACCGTTTGGGATGTGAATACCTCGTGGGAGAGCGATACGGTTTATCTTTCGTTTTCTCCGCTCGAGGAATACGGCGTTCGCGTATTCTACACAAGCGACCAAACCCCGACCCCGACCGAATTGGAAGAAAGCGGCTACGGTATCGGCTTTCATAAGGGGCCGATCGATTACTCGGGCGGCGGCGCGGGCTATATCCTCTATCTTATGCTTTACGGACTTTCCGATATGCAGGATCTGAAAGTCATCGTATTAAAGACCACCAGCGAAGGCGCTTCTTACGAGACGGTGGGTAAAAGCGATGTCATAAGCATCGAAAACAATGGTGACGGCACCGCCTCCGGTCTTGCGCTTGCCCTTCCGTACGATGCGGTGGACAACACAATCGGGGAGCTGTATGCCTCGTGGGAGGACGAGGATATTTACCTTTGGTTTGATCCGCTCGAGGAATACGGCGTTCGCGTATTTTACACCAGCGAAGAAAAAACGACTCCGACCGAGCTGGAAAAGGACGGCTACCGTATCGGCTTTGAAAAGGGACCGATCGACTACTCGGGTGGCGGCGCGGGTTATATCGATCATTTGATCCTTTACGGACTTTCCGATATGCATGACTTGAAGGTCATGGTGCTGAAAACCACCAGCGAGGGCTCTATTTACCTGACGGTCGGAAAAAGCGATATTCTTGAGATTGACTGAACGGAGGAACGGATAAAATGAAGCATACCGTAAAAACGCTTATATGTGCGGTGGCTGTGATGGCCGCATCGACGCTTATGTGCGCGGCCGCACCGAAGTTGAAATACAAAAATGCCGGCACGCTCGGCAACTGGACGGAGGAAAGCTATTACAATGCGCCGGTCGTGACCGATTTGGACGGCGATGGCAAGCTTGAGATCATTTTCTCCAACTATTCCATTACCGTATTGGACGCTGCAAGCGGAAACAAAAAATGGAAGGTCAATTCCGGACATGACCGCTCGGAGAACTTTGCCGAATTCGGAAAAAGCGTGGGACACACCTGGTGCGACGCGGTCGTTATCGATATCGACGGCGACGGAAGTAAGGAGGTCATCACCGTTCACGGAAACGGCCTTATCTCCGTGCTCGACAAAAACGGATACTTCAAGTCCGGCTGGCCGCAGAATCCGAATCCCGGCACACCGGCACGAAGCGTCAAGGCCGCGGATTTGGACGGTGACGGAAAAGCGGAAATTGTCGTAGGCTATGCTTTGGAATCCACGCGCAACACCGTTTATGTGTACAATTACGACGGAAGCATTCGCGCCGGCTGGCCGCAGCTTTCGTACGGTACCACCGGAAACACACAGGGCATGTATATGAGCGGTCTGCATTTGACCGATTTGGACGGCGACGGAACGCTTGAAGTCTTGGCCGCGACCGACCTGTCCTCGGTTTCCGCCTTCCATCATGACGGAACACAGGTGCGCGTCAATTCTTCCGTGTACGGAAACGACGTGTGGAGTAACATTCCGTTATATGAGGACTACAACGAAGAGATCAAGCGGGAAAACGGCTTGTGGGGCTGGTATGCTTCTTCCTACGACACGCGCGAGAAACGATACCGCGCCGAGTTGGGGCAGTCGTGCGTGACCTCGGGCGATGTGGACGGTGACGGTAAGGAAGAGATCGCGGTCACGGCTATTATGTGCGACCGCTATGCGTTTGAACAGGAAGGCGGCTGGCACAACACGTCCAAATATATGACAGTCGCGCTCTTGAACGGCGACCGCACCCGCTATCAGAATGCCGCATTGGATGCAGACTGGAGCACGCTTCCGCTTGACACGGGAAAACCGCTCACCACTTCGGATGTGTCGTTGTCTCTCAACGTATGCGCGACGCCGGTCATGGCCGACCTGGACGGTGACGGACTGTCCGAGATATTATTCAATTCCTACGACGGCAAGGTGCATTGCTTCTCGTTGAACAAGACCGAGCCGTATGCCTGGCCGTACAGTCTGACCAAGCGTACCAGCCCGTTGTACGAATATGCGTCTCCTGTGGCCTGTGCGGATATCGATTTCGACGGAAAGAAAGAGGTCATTTTCGCTTCCACCTTCGATAAAACGCAAAACCTTTCGAAGATCACAAAAGGATATCTGTACATTTTGAATTACGAAGGCAAGCTGTTAAGCAAGACCGAGCTTCCGGCGGCCAAGGAACCGAATGTGCACAACGGAGTGACGGCTGCGCCGGTTGTAGCGGATATCGACGGAGACGGGCGGTATGAAGTCGTGCTCAATACCCAGAACGGCGCGATCTGTGTTTACGATCTGGATTAACGGCGAAGCGCCTTTATATAACCTCGTTTGCAAAAAAACGAGTTTCGGCGGTGGCGTTTATGCCGCCGAAACGGAGTGTAAGCCCGCGTCCGCAGAGTGGCGGTTTGTTCAAACTATGCCCGCGCGAATATCGTCGCGCGGCTTCCGCGCCGCGCCGCGGGCTTGACATTTTCCTGTTTATGGTGTATAATACGGATGCTACAATGAAGTAGCATCCGTATTTTTTAGCAGAAGCGCATTTGCCTGCCTCTGCGGAAAGGAAATCCACAGATTGAAACACACGGAATTTGATCCCATGCAAAACCTGTCGAATTCGGTCGAAAATCCAAACGAAGCCTTCGCTTCAAACGAACCGAAAACGTACGAAGAACATTCCGCCGCAGAGGTCGAAAATGTTTCACGTGAAACACTTCTGTCCGAAGGCTCGGTGCGGGATATGTATGCGCTGTTTCGTGCGGACGGCCTTGCAAGACACGAGAGTCTGTTCAATGCGTTGTATCTGTATTGCCATAACCGCTGTGAAACGGCTCCCGCCGATCGAAAAAACAAATATAAAAGCATTCATGAGCACCCGCTCGGCTGGGCAGGCGACAAAAAGAAGCTTGCCAAACTCGGCATCTGGTCGTTCTGTCTGTACCTGTTGGATGCTGCCGCGTGCGTCACTCACGTTCTTAAACGAGCCGCACACGCCGGTGACCGCTTTTTCCATAAGGTCAACCGCATTCCGCGCAGTATGGACAATTCGCTTCGTGCCACTCGCGCATTCTTTCGCGTGATTTATAAGGCCCTGCTCCCGATAACCGCCGTGTGCCTCACATTGTTTGCGGCACTTCATATTTTTCGCGGACTTTCGACGGACTACGCGGTGGACGTTTATGTGGACGGCTCCTACGTCGGCAACACGCTCAATGTGGCGGATGTGCTTGCTGCCAAAAAACGCTACGAAGCCGATCTTTCGGCACGCTACGGAACACCGATCGTTCTGGACTGCGATCTGTCGTTTGTGCCGAGTCTGTACGATAATAAGGAAAAAATAGCGTCGGACGATACCTCCGTTTACAGTGACTATATGAGCCGCTTTGTGTCGGATGGATACGGGCTGTATGTGGACGGAAAGTTGGCGGCGGTCACCTCGACCGAAAAGTGGTTTTACGACGCGATATCGGATTATATGTCGGTTTGGCAGATACACTACAGCGAAGCGTCCGATGACGAAGAAACGGTGGAGCGATACATCTACGACAACAACATGACCATCATCGCCGACAAATATCCGCGCTCCTATTTCTTAAGCCGCGCCGAGGTGCGCAAGCTGTTTTCGCTTTCCTCCGCGCTCTCGGACGAGGAGAGTGCATGGATGAAGGATCGACTGCATTTCATCGATTGGGGTTTATTCGAAGGTATGTCGCCCGCATTGGTGTCCTATTCGCTGGACTTGAATTACGCCGCGCTCGACAGCCCGCGCAAGGCGGATAACAGCCTGTCGGTATACAATTCTTCCATGCCCGAGCAGAACGTGTCGGTGGCTCTGTCCCTTGTCAAGCAGGAAAAGGCCGAAGAGCCTGTCCCGTATGAGGTGGAGACAGTCGAAGACGAGACGCTTGCCGAAGGGACGCGGCGCTTGGTTCGCGAAGGGAAGAACGGGAAGAAAATCGTTTATTATAATGCATACTATCAAAACGGCGAGGTGTATGGGCGCGAGGTGACGGGCGAAGAGGTTACGCTTTCTCCGATCAACAAAATCGTTCGCGTGGGAACGCGTCCCTTGAGCGAATGGGAACGCGCCTGCCAACCGACCGGGACGTACATCTATCCTTACGAGGGCAAGATCACCAGCTACTTCGGCTGGCGCGTGATGTCCGGCTCGAACAGCTTCCACCAGGGTATCGATATCTGGGGCAAACGCGGCGAACCGGTGGTGGCGGCCGACGGCGGAGAGGTGATCGAGGCCGGCTCGAACAATTCCTACGGAAAATACTGCCTTATTCGCCACAACGAGGAGATTGTAACGCGCTATGCGCACTGCGACGAGATCACGGTCGAGGTGGGCGATCTGGTGCCGCAGGGCGGGCAGGTCGGGACGCTGGGTGCAAGCGGAAACGCGACCGGTGTACACGTTCATTTTGAGATCATCAAGGACGGCGTGAAGGTCGATCCGTTGCCGTATATGACAGGGTCGCTGCCATATGTGGCGGTGTAAAATAGGGAATATGGAATAGTGAATAGGGAAGAAGTAGGGGCGGACGTATCTGTCCGCCCGTTGAAAACGTCGCATTCTGTGGCGCAGAGTAGGGGCGGACGTATCTGTCCGCCCGTTGAAAACGTCGCATTCTGTGGCGCAGAGTAGGGGCGGACGTGTCTGTCCGCCCGTTGGAAAACGCCGCATTGAGCCGCAAGCCCCAATGGGCGCATGGTGGGGAGGGGAAAACTATGAAAACCAATGTTTCACGTGAAACAATCTACCACGAAACGCAGTTCTGCGTCATCGGTGGGGGACTTGCCGGTCTGTGCGCGGCCGTTGCGGCGGCGCGTAAGGGTGTTAAGACGATTCTGGTGCAGGAGCGTTCCGTGCTCGGCGGCAATGCGTCGAGCGAGATACGTATGTGGGTGCGCGGCGCACACGGCAAGAACAACATGGAGTCCGGTATCGTCAGCGAGCTGGATTTGGAAAACAACCACGTCAATCCGTACTTAAATTTTTCGATTTGGGATAGTGTCCTGTACTCCAAGGCGGTGAACGAGCCGAATCTGACCCTCATGCTCAATACCACCTGCATCGACGCGAAAGCAAACGATGGCCACATTGAATCGGTCACCTGTTGGCAAATGACGACCTACACATTCCATACCATAAGCGCCGATACCTTTGCCGACTGTTCGGGCGACAGCATTTTGGCGCCGCTTGTCGGGGCAAAGTGGACGAAAGGTCGCGAGGCGCGTGCGGAATACGGCGAAAGCATCGCTCCGAAGCAGGCCGATCTGCGGACGATGGGCATGTCCTGCTTGATTCAGGCGCGTGAGCACACGGAAAAAGTGCCGTTTGTCAAGCCCGAGTGGGCGTACACCTACGAAACGGACGAAGCACTTCCGCATCGCGGGCATTCCATGAAGGACAAGGACAACAATTTCTGGTGGATCGAGCTCGGCGGCGAGGATGACAGCATTCGTGACACGGAGAAGCTGCGTCACGAGCTGTTGAAGGTCGCGTTCGGCGTGTGGGATCACATCAAGAATCACGGCGAACACGACGCGGACAACTGGGAGTTGGAATGGGTCGGATTTTTGCCGGGCAAGCGCGAAAGCCGTCGGTACATCGGGGCGCATGTGCTCACGCAATCCGATGTGGAGAGCGGCGGAAAATTCGACGACACGATCGCTTACGGCGGTTGGACGATGGACGACCACAATCCCGCCGGTTTCCGTCACGACGGTGAGCCGACAATCTATCATCCCGCGCCGTCTCCGTTCGGGATTCCGTATCGGTGTCTGTATTCCGTAAACATCGACAATCTGTTCTTTGCGGGACGCAACATCAGTGCCACCCATGCGGCACTTTCCGCCACGCGCGTAATGGCGACCTGTGCGATCATGGGGCAGGCGGTGGGTAATGCGGCGGCGCTCTGCGCGAAGCACCGTTGTCCGCCGCGTGAGGTGAGCGAGCGTTACGTTCGGGAATTGCAGACCGAGGTGATGTACGACGGCTGTTATCTGCCCGGTTTTTGCCGCACGGTGGACGAAAAGACGCGGTGCGCGCAAAGCAATCTGACGGAAAAGGAGCGCGAGCTGCTGTTCAACGGTCGGGAGCGTCCGGATGCGAACGATTCGGTCAATTACATTTCACGCGGAGCGGGGGAGAGCATCCGATTGAGCTATTCCGAGCCGATCGAAGGCACGGTTCGTCTGATTTTGGATCCGGACTATTCGCGCGAATCGGTACACGAGAACGCGCAATACCGCCGATACAGTATGCGAAGCAACGTGCCGTTAAGTTTTGAAAAAATGAAAATGCCGGCGCATCTGGCAAAGAGCTTCACGGTACGGGTAACGCGGCCGAACGGCGAAGCTGAGGTGCTGTACACGGTAAAGGAAAACGACCGTCATCTGGTATTTTTGCCGACAAACGGAGAAGTGACTGCGGTCGAGGTGACCTTTGACGGTGCCTGGCAGAGCGAAGAGTCGCGCATCTATTCGTTGGAGCTCGATCGTACGCACCCGTAGCGGGCGGCGCTTCGCCGCACAATCCCTCAGTCAGCTACGCTGACGGCTTCCTTTACACAAGCGAGACCGTTAGGTGCGAATTTCAAAGTCTTTTGTACCGAGCCGTAAGCCCCATTGGGCGCACGGCGGGGTAGAAATGCGCGGACGAAGCTTTACCGTTTCATATAAATTCGGTCGCGAATATTGGAGCGGCGCTTCGCCGCCGCGAAAATTACTTCGCCGGAGTCGGAACTTTTTTCTTCTTTCTGCGTCTTACAAGCAAAACCATCCGTTCCCACCTCTTACGTCATACAGAAAGGAAAATCGCCATGAAACGCAAAAACATTTGCTTATTGCTCCTTGCCGGGCTTTTGACCGCAAGTACCGCATGGTCGGCTCTTGCTTCCGAAACTGCCGTCGAGGTCGAAGACCCCGATGTACTGGGCACGACCGATATGCTCATCGCGACGCGCGACACAAGCCTTACGGGCACGAAAAAAAGCTCCGAGCCGACCGCTGAGGATATGCAAAACATCTTGAAGAAGATTCGTCCGCTCTTTACCGTTCCCGACACCTATACCGCTTTCGATTGGAGATACGATTCGCCTACCTACTATCGTGCGGCGTCCTGGCGCTTTACCTGGGAGGACTCACAGGGCGACGGTCGTATCCGCGTCACCGCCGACGAAAACGGAAGCATCACGTCCTATTCGAAAGACGATTATTCCCGCAAGCGCACGGTCACACTTCCGCGCTATTCCAAAGAGGAACTTGCCGCGACCGCCGAAAAGACGTTTGCCGCACTCTGCCCCGAGGCTGCGTCCTCGATGAAGCTTACCGATTCGTATGCAAGCAGCCTGTATTCCCAAAGCTTTTACTATACCTTTACCCGCTATGAAAACGACATCGTCGTTCCGGACGATACCGCGACCGTTATGGTCAACTATGTGACCGGCGAGGTGACGAGCCTGAGCTGTACCTATCACGACGGTCTGACGTTCGCTTCTTCCGACACGTTGTCGGCCGAGGACGCGAAAAAAGCACTGACGGCGGCGCAGACCATGAAGCTGTCCTACCGCTTAAAAACCGAGTACGATGACAACGGCAAGGCGGTCGGACGAAAAGCCTATCTTGTCTACACGCCTGAAAATTCGTATTTGGCCGCCGACGCCGTGACCGGAGAAATTTATACCGAGCGAAACACCTGGAACGTGGATACGACCGGTGCGGGCGGCTCCAATTCGTTCGCCAAGCTTGAAAGCGCATCCGATGCGGCCGAATCCGATGAGGAGGACGGCGGTTACGAGCTCTCCGAGGAGGAGCTTGCCGCTCTCGAAACCTTGAAGAACCTTATTTCCCGCGACGCGGCTGTCAAGGCGGTCACGGAAAACGACGCACTGTATATCGAAGAATCCGCCACGGCGGTGAACGCACAGCTGGTGTGCGAGAACGACTACCGCGAGCTGTCTGCTGCGGACGGCGAGGATAAGGGAAGCTACCGTTGGGTGATCTCCTTCTCCGCTCCTTACAGCGAAGCGACGAAGGAAAACGGCTACTATTCCGCCTACATGCGCGCCACCGTGGACGCTTCCACGGGCAAACTGATCTCTTTCCGTACGAGCGTACCGGGCTATGAGTTCTACGTTAACGATACAAAGACCGAAACGCCGCCCGCGCCGGTCTATTCCGCCGAACAGGCCGACGAGCTGTTCCGCACCTTTGCCGCGACGCAGATTCCGACCTATATGGAAAACGTCCGTCTTTCCGACAGTCACGAATCGACGCCGATCGAATATGTTAAGGGCACGGAGGACGCCGAGCGCGAAGCGATCTACCGTGTGACGCGCTTAAACTACACGCGCGTAAACGAAGGGGTCGATTTCTCCTACAACGGCGTATACGGCGCGGTGGATCGCGTGACCGGAAAAGTCACGTCGTTCTCCTACAGCTGGTACGACGATGTGACCTTCGAATCGCCCGAAAAGGCCGTCGCACCCGAAAAGGCCTATGCGGCACTTCTCGATTCCGACGGCTTCGGATTGAACTACGAGATCAATTCCGACTACACCTACAAGCAGTATATGGCCGACACGCAGAACGGCTATGTGGATCTCGATGAGCTGTACGACACGAAAACCTACACGCGGCTCGTGTGGTCGGGCTATAACTACGGAACGAGCCTTGTTTCGGCTCTGACCGGCAAGCTCATCAATTATGCCGGAGAGGAATACAAGCCCGATGTTCATCCGACATACACCGATATCGACGGACACTGGGCCGAGAGCGACATCAGACGCTTGACCGATTTGGACTTCCGTTTTTCGGATGAGGACGCTTCTTTGTTCCGTCCGGATGATGTGATCACCGAAAAGGAGCTTTTGAATCTGATGAGCTTCTTCGGACGCTATCCGTCCGAGTCCGCGCCCGAGGAAGAAGCCTCCGATCGGACGCTGACCCGCACCGAGGCCGTGCGCTATATTCTCGACGCGGCAGGCTACTACAAGATCGCCTCCATGCCGGACATCTTCATTACCGATTTTGCGGACAACAGCGACCTTAAGCGCGAGGACGTCGGCTTTATCGCCATTGCGCGCGGTATGGGTTTGGTGCAGGGCGATGCGTCTCTGTTCCGTCCCTACGACGCCATTACCCGCGCCGAAGCCGTGACGCTGACGCTTAATTTCTTGAAAGCTTCGGAATAATTCACGAAAAAAACACATTTGTAACGACTGCATATCAGAATCGTGGGGTAAACTGTATGCGTAATCGAGAGAGGAAGCAAGTTCCGCTTTCGACGAAAAAAACGAAAATTCGACGAAAGGATGAATCTCGCTATGAACAACGATTTTGAAAGAAATTCAGAAAATCTCTCCGTGCCCGACGAGCAAAACGCATACGCGCCCAAGGAAAGACCGGTTCCCGAGGAAGCACATGCTCCCGAAGAAGCGGCTTCACCTGTGACCGATGAACATACCTCGCCCGCGCCGCAGGTCGAGAGCGCCGAGCCGACCGCAGGCATTCCGACGCAAACGTCGAACACCGACGTGCCGAACGGCATTTCGCATGTCACCTATCATCCGCAGAGCGACACCTATTCTTACCAAAGAACGAACGGTGAGCCGATCAACGGCTGTGCGTGGGATTCTTCGGCGAACGCGCCGCACAAGGTGCAGACCGAAAAGAAGTCCTCCCGCGGCTTCAAGGTGTTTGCGGCCAGTATGTTGACGATCTTCACGGTTTCGGCGGTTGCCATCGCGTCCTTTATGGCGATGGACTATACGCAGACGGCAAAGGAAGGTGCAGCTTCCGACAAAGTGCCTTACGTGAACGCCTCGACCGACACCGATGACTCCGCTGCTTCGCAGAGCAACCAAACGATCTTGATTTCGACCTTCAAGGATTCCGGAGAGGGCTTGACCAAGGCGCAGGTCGCCACCAAGTGCGGCCCGAGCACGGTGGGTATCGTCGTTGAGTCGCAGTCGAACAATAGCTATTACGGCTTTTTCGGCAACTACTACTCCCAGCCGCAGATCGTGCAGGGCGTAGGCAGCGGCTTTATCTACAGCAAGGACGGCTACATCATCACCAACCACCATGTGGTGGAGGATGCGACCAAGATCACGGTTTATCTGAACGATGACACGCAGGTGGAAGCCACGCTCATCGGTTCGGATGAGCTGTCGGATCTGGCGGTCATCAAGATCGACGCGACCGAACTGGATCTTATCCCGATGGAGATCGGCGACAGCGACCGTCTGGTCGTGGGTGACGAGGTTATCGCAATCGGCTGCCCGGCGGGCATTCAGTTCCGCGGCACGGTAACGGATGGCATCATTTCGGCCATCAACCGCAATGTGGAGCTGTCGGACAGCTCGACGAGCGGCAAAAAGACCATGACGCTTTTGCAGACCAACGCGACCATCAACAAGGGTAATTCCGGCGGGCCGTTAATCAATTCCAAGGGTCAGGTAATCGGTATCAACACCCTGAAGCTGACCTCGGAATACGAGGGCATCGGGTTTGCCATTCCGATCAACGGTGCGGTGCCGATTATCAGCCAGCTCATCGAATACGGCAAAGTGACCGAGCGTCCGGAAAACGATTTTGTGAGCGGTGAAGGCGTGATCGGCATTTCGGGCTCGAACATTTCGGCTTCCGAATCCGAATATTATGACATTCCGCAGGGTGTGTTGGTCGTTCAGATCAACAAGGACGGCTCGGCGGCCAAGGCGGGACTTCGCCGCGGCGATATCATCACCGCCTACAACGGCACTCCGGTCAAGACCATTACCGAATTGAATACGCTCAAGGCTGCCAACAAGGCGGGCGACGAGGTGACCATTACGGTCTATCGCGATTCGGACGAGGATCTGTCGAACAAGACGTTCGATCTGACCTTCAAGTTAGACATGGCGTAAGCCAAACAAAACAGACAGTGTTTTTCTCCTTTAAATAAATGTGAGCAAAAGCCCTCTGACCTCGGTCAGGGGGCTTTTGCTCCGGGGAAGCCCCGGGGCAATTTTCGCGGGCTTAGTTTGAAATAATCATTACTCCGTGGACGCGTTTTTTACACCGTTTCGGCGGCATAAACGCCACCGCCGAAACTCGGTGCAAGCGCAAAATCTGTTAAAAACGGATAGGTGCGGAAGCCGCGCGGCAATATTCGCGGGTGTAGTTTGATGAAGCCTGTACTCTGCGGACGCGATTTTTACTCCGCCGTTCGTCGGGCGGGACTCTCGGCTCAGCACAAAAAACTTAAAGTTCGCACTCTCCAAGCGGCTCCCTTGTGTAAAGGGAAGCTGTCAGCGCAAGCTGACTGAGGGATTGAGCGGCGAAGCGCCGCTCCGATTATCGCACCTGTCGATTTTGCCAACGATCCCTTCTCCCCTGACGGTAAAACTGTTCAATTCCGACCAACTGTTTGACCGAAAAAGTCAATTTAAGATAAAAAAAGAGCCGAACGGTCATTGACAACAGCCCGTAAGTGTACTATAATATAGAAAATCCCCTATCAATCAACAAAGGAGACGTTAGCATGAAACACGCAAAGCTCAAAAAACGGCTGCTTGTCACCGCTCTGTCGGCACTTCTTGTGTGCGGTGCGACCGCACTTTCCGCGTTTGCGGAGGATGTTCGCTGGGACTTTGACATCGACGGCGAAATGGACGGCTGGCACAAAACCAACTGCACCGGAACCCCGAAGGACGGGTATCTCGAATTGAAGGCGACAACCAACCAGGTGGGAAGCTACGACCCATTCGTATCTCATTCTCTGTCGGTGGCCGCCGAGGACTACCGCTATGTGGTATTCAGCATGAAGTGGGAGAACGAACGTACGCTTTCCAACTGTTCGCATCTATACTTTTCTACCGACACGGTAGGTCTTTCCGAAGCAACGCGCATATCCAACCCGAGCTACGAAGGAAAAACCTCCGGCGGTAAGTACATTGTCCAGGTGTTTGACACCTCTTACAACGAGAACTGGAAGGGCACGATCACCAACATTCGTATCGACGCCGTCAACCAGGCTGCCGATTTTTCAATCGACTATATCTACTTGACGAATACGCTCCCCGAAAAATACGACATCATCACCAAGTCGGCCGTTGATTTTTCGGGTGGCACGAAAACATATTTCGAAACGCAAAAGACCTTCAAGGGCAACGAGTTTTCCGACGTGACGAAGGACAACTGGTTCTATGACAGCGTCAAGGGCGCTTACGAGCTCGGCTTTATGAACGGCACGGGCGACGGTCTGTTCGCGCCCGAAGGAAACATGTCGGTGGCCGAGGGACTTACCATCGCCTCGCGTATCCGCAACATCTACTACAACGACGGGGAGACGTTTGATTCCGACGGCGGCGAATGGTATACGCCGTATGTGAAGTATGCCTCCGAAAACGGTCTGTGGATGCCGGAGGATACCGACTATGAGCGCAACATCCTCCGCAGCGAAATGGCGGAGCTGTTTGCCGGTACGCTCCCGACAAGCTATCTGAACGAGATCAATGCCATCGGCTATGTGCCCGATCTGCCGATCGACGCGGACTACAAAACGGCCGTGCTTACGCTGTATCGCGCCGGTGTTCTCATGGGCTCGAACGAATACGGCTATTTCTTGCCGAATGACGAGATCACGCGTGCCGAGGCGGCCGCCATCATCGGACGTATCGCTCTTCCCGAGACGCGTGTGACCGGTACGCTCAAGCGTGATGCGACGGTGAAGGAATTTACGCCGAAGGAAGCCGGACACTATCTCATCGACAATCCGACGCTGTTGTACGGCGGTTCGCTTCAGACCGGCTGGGATTATTCCTATGCGGGCGGTGCGATCAATGCGGATGCGCACACCACCAACGTTCTCGACGATATGCTTGACAATGCGGGTTGCTTCTTACGCCGCTACATCAACAAGCAGTCGGACGGCGTTCTGGATCTTTCGGTGAGCTTCAAGCTCGATTACGACCCCAACGGCGCGTATATCCGCATGGGTACGGAAAAAGAGGATCTTTTCCGCATCATCACGCGCGATACCGCTTATTACATCCAAACGCCCGACGGCGAATATCCGCTCGGTATGCGCGCGACCTTAAACAAGACCGTGTGGGTCGATGCGACACTTGATTTGGATAACAAAACGGCGGACATCTACATGAACGGCGCTTATTCCGGTACCTTTGCTCTCAATGCCAAGGCTTTACCCGTAACGCTGTTTGAAGCGGGCACGACGGAAGAGGGTACGCCCTTATTGAACGTAAGCTCGGTTTACCTGACCAAGGATTACTATTTCACCGACGATTTTAACAGCGGCTCTCTGAACGCTTTTGTCATCGACGCGGGTGAAAACGAAGTCACTACGGCCGGAGAATTAAACGCCTCTCTGAAAGCGGGCAAGCCCTTTGAAGCCAAAGCTTCCGTTGCAAGTGCAAACGGCAACATCTGCACGCAGTTCATCTTCTTTGCCGACAACTATGCCGACGGTCTGACCTTCGCCTGGTCGAACGGCGACACGGATGTTCTGACGTTGACCACCAAGAACGGCAAGCTGGTTACCGGCAAGGGCAAGACCGTCGATAAGACGCTTGCGACCGACCTTTGGAACACACTGCGCGTCGAAGCCGATACGACAACGGCCAAGGCCATCGTCAAGATCAACGGTAAGGTCGTTGCGACCGTCGATTTCGACAATGCGTCCGACGCCATCGATGCATTCGCTATCCGTGCCAACACGACCAAAGACATGTCCTTTAAGGTCGATAATACCTTCATGACCGAGCTGTTCGAATATGAGGACTATGTTCCCGAGCCGGTCGTGGCCGAAACCGAGTATATCATCGGTATGAACGTCTGCTCGCTGTGGAGAGAAGGCTACCACAAGGGCTGGGGTTGCATCTCGCCCTATGAAGAGGTCATCCCGGTACTCGGCTTCTATGACGAGGGGCTGCCGGAGGTTTCCGACTGGGAGATCAAGTTCATGGTCGAGCACGGCGTTTCATATCAGATCTATTGCTGGTACGGCAACGGTCAAAGCGCCATCAAGCCGTCCCGCAGTGCGGACACGGCTATCCACGACGGCTTCTTCAACGCAAAATACAGCGATAAGATGAAATTCGCCATCCAATGGGAAAACTCCTCCGTCACCACCACCCTGGAGGACTTCAAGACCAACATCGTCCCGTACTGGGTGGAATACTATCTGACCGACCCGCGTTACATGACGGTTGATAACAAGCCGGTCGTTACAATTTGGAGCGTTGGCACTTTGGTGGCCAAATACGGCCTTGAGGATGCCAAGGAGGCCGTGGAATACTTGCGCAAGACCTGTATCGATCTCGGCTACGACGGTTTACTGTTCCTGTGCTGTGACGGACACTCCACCCGCGCCGATCAGTTCAAGACGCTTGCGTCCATCGGCTGCGACGCGACCTACGCCTACCACTGGAACCAGGGCGGTGCAAAATGGTACGGCCAGACGGGCAGAATGCAGAATTATCTGACCTACAACGAGCGCGAGGACGTGCCCGATGAAGAAAAGATTCTCCTCATTCCGACCATTTCCACCGGCTTCAACAGCCTCGGCTGGGCCGGCAAGCGCACCGGCTCGATTGACGCTCCCGGTATCGGCAGTGTGTGTGACTTCATCAAGGAAAGCGTTCTTCCGACCCTGACGAATAAGGGTCTGGACAAGATGATTGTTCTGTCCAACTGGAACGAATACGGTGAGGGTACCTACATGATGCCGTCCGAAGGTCTGGGCTTCACCTACCTTGACGCGGTAAAGGAAAACCTCTGCAAGCCCGACGATACGAAGAACGTCACCCCGACCGCCGCACAAAAGGCGCGTCTCGGCTATCTCTATCCGCAGGATCGTCACCTGATGTCCCCGATGTACAATGAGGATATTTCGGAATACCCGCAGGAGGTCATTGCTTCCTTTAGCGTGACCGAGGACAACATGGATACCTATCACCTGTATTCACAAGGCTCTCAGAAGTTTACTGAGGAAGGTCACTACACGGCGACCTCCACCGGCAACAGCATCATCATGAACAAGGAGCCGCTCGACATCAACATCGACGATTGCTCGTATATCCGTGTCACCATTCGCGGCGAGAAGGATTCGGTTCAGGAAAATCTGCAAGGCTTTTTCTTCTTCTCGACGGACAGCTATCCGAACATCGAAGAAGCCACTCGTACCGAATTTACCTATCCGAACGGCGGTGATATGGATACCTACTATGTCAACATCGGAAATAACAGCCGTTGGCACGGAACGTTAAAGACGCTGCGATTGGATCCGGCGTATTTGAATTCGTTTGAGCTCGTATCGTATGAGCTGCTCAAGGACGAAGCCAAGAAGCCCATCGTCATCGACGGCAAGACCTTAAAGACCTACGGTGTGGTCAATCCCGACGCAAACGGACACATCATGGTGCCGGCTGTTCCGAGTTACGGTACGTTCACCGCCATCCGCGCCTTTGCTTATTGGGACAAGGCCACGGAGACGCTGTATGTACAGGGCAACGGACATGAAGTCAGCATGACCATCGGCTCGAACAAGGCTATTGTGGACGGCAAGGAGCAGACCATGCACACCGCCCTCGAATACTTCGACGGTGTACCGCTGCTGCCGTATGACACGCTTTGCGAATATCTGGGTTATACCTACGATGTCGGCGATTTCGAAGCGACCATCACGACGGGATACGCAAAGTAAGCGATAAATACAGAATAAAAGCGAGGGGCGGTATCGATACGTTTCGATACCGCCCCTTTGAGCGTGCTCTCGGTCGGTCGCAATGAAAGAGCCACACCCGTGCAGGCATTTCATATGGAAAAGCCGTATTTCACGCGTGAAGCACATTTCACAAATCCCGCAAGAAATTTATTTCATAAAAAATGCACTTGCGAAAGCAAGTGCATTTTTCTGAAAAAAGTGACCTATTTTGATACCAAATGCACACCCCACGGGTAAATCGTTAAAAGGTACGGGGAATAATTAAAAGGTTTACCTATCGTTAA
>CAZYFX010000021.1:9549-20502 GCA_964646725.1 uncultured Oscillospiraceae bacterium | reverse complement strand
GCTCACCGCGAAGGCTATCCCGAAATCGGTCTGTACTGGGAAAAGGCCGCCTACGAAGAGGCCGAGCACGCCGCCAAGTTTGCCGAACTCTTGGGCGAAGTCGTTACCGATTCCACCAAGAAGAACCTCGAAATGCGTGTAGAGGCCGAGAACGGTGCGACCGCCGGTAAAGCCGATTTAGCCAAGCGCGCCAAGGAAGCCGGTTTGGACGCCATCCACGACACCGTGCATGAGATGGCTCGCGACGAAGCGCGACACGGCAGAGCTTTCGAAGGTCTTTTGAAGAGATATTTCAACTGAGCGCAACAAACAAATACGGTTCAGCCGCATAACCTCATAGGTTGTGCGGCTTGCTTTTTGTAAAATTTTATTGTACAAAGCAACGAAACGGCTCACCGCATATTGACAAAAAGCGATTTCCATGCTACAATATATACGCATTTTCAGCGTATTCGTATTTGTATGCGTATCAGATTTTGCATTCGCCTGCATACCGAATGCCGGAGATGCTAAACGCGAAAAACGAAACAATCGAATCCGAGGCGAAACCAACATGATTAAGAAAGGTGAACTCAAATGAAACCGAAGAAAACCAAATCCTTGCTCTCTCTGATTGCGGTGCTTTTCCTGCTTGTGTCGGGCTTTACAGCGCAGGCTGCTCGTGGTTATGTTAAAAGTCCGGTTGTTGACGGCTTTTGGATAGGGACACCCGAGTACAGTAACAATGATGATTGGTTGGAGCCCTATGTTTACGGTTCTCCCGTTAAAAAAGGAAGCACGGTTACCGTTAAGGCACAAGTGTATAGTGAGCGGGTGCCATCATACTATGAGTTTACGATTGAAAACTTTTCCTGTACCAATAAATATGAAATGTCGCAGAGTTCCAGGAAGAGTGGGGAAACCTATACCATAGACCTTCGCCGTGACCCCGGTCATGCCGTCGATTCGTGGACATCGACCGCAACCTCTCACAAAGGAAAATGTAAATTCTGCGGTACGATAGCCGACGAAAAACATGTGTATGACAACAACTGTGACACGACCTGCAACATTTGCGGGTATGTGCGCACCATCACGCACGATTACCGCGCAGCCACCTGCTTTAAGCCGAAAACGTGCAATGTCTGCGGCACAACCGACGGAACAGCTCTCGGCCACTCCTACACGGACGGTGTTTGCTCGGTCTGCGGCATGGAGAAAAGCAGCGGTATCATTCACATCACCACCGCCGAACAGTTGAATAATTTTGCCGAAATAGTGCGCGACGGTCAAAACAAGCTGTCCGCCGTTTTGGACAATGATATCGACATGAGCGCCTATCCGAGCTTCCGTATCGGAACAAGTGCCCGGCCGTACGAAGCGACATTTGACGGCAAAGAACACACGCTCAAGGTCGCTCTCGTCGGGGAAACGCACACCGCCCCCTTCGGCTTTGTCGGCAGAAACGCGACCGTTAAAAATCTCATCGTCGAAGGAACGGTCAAGGCTTCGGGAAAGCATGCCGCCGGCCTGATTGCGTGCATCTCCGACGCATATGTAACCGTCCAAAACTGCATCAGCCTTGTTGACATCATCTCCACCGTGGACGGCGACGGCACGCACGGCGGTCTTGTCGGTATTTCTTCGGGATATTGGCCGGAAATCTACAACTGCGCTTTTCTCGGTTCGATGACAGGCGAAAAGACAACCAACTGCGGTGGTCTTGTCGGATGGGTGAACCGTCATATCACTTTAAACAACTGCTTATTTGCGGCAAAATTCGATGAAAACATGAATACAAGCGGCTGCAACACAATTGCGCGGTACGGTAACAACTATAACAACAACTATAACAACAGGGTAAATGTAAAGAATTGCCACTATCTGAACGAGTTCGGAACTACGCCATCCGGTGCGTCGCAAATAACAAGCACCGAATTGGAAAGCGGCGAAGCCGCCTATAAGCTGAACGGCTCGACAAACGGCGGCGCAAACTGGTATCAAAACATCGACAACGGCAAAACGGTCGATACATTCCCTGTGCCCTACAACACCCACGGCGCGGTGTACTACGGCTACGCGAACTGCGAAACCGACGAGCAAAGCTATACCAACAATCCCAAAACCGAGCCGCACCATCGCGGCGGCGCGGCAGACTGCTTGAGCCCCGGCTATTGCTCCGACTGCGGAGAGAGCTATATCCCCATCGATCCGAACACCCACCGCACGGATGAGGTGTATTATGTCTATACCGACGCGAACACGCACGGCGAATATCACGCCTGCTGTGACGCCTTTATCGCGGAGCATTCCCACAGCGGTGCGCCCACCTGTACAAACTCCGCCTATTGTGATATCTGCAAGACCTCCTACGGCGAAAAGAACGCAAGTGCGCACACCGGCACACAGAGTTGGATCGACACGAAAAAAGCAACACACGCGCTGACCTGGTCATGCTGCGGCGCGGTGGACAAAACAGAACCGCACAACATTGTTTACAGCGACGTGGATGACGCAAACGACCGAATCGTAATCACCTGTCCCGATTGCGGCGAAACGGGCACGGTCGTTTTAGAAGCAGAGGACACGACCTACACAGGCTACGCCTACCAAGCAAGCTACACGACGGAAGGCCTGATGAGTCATTGGAAAAAGCCGGTCGAAATTTCCCTCACCTACTGCCACGAGGGAGGCTGTAAAACAGCGGGCGACCACACCGTGACCATGACGGTCGGAGAGGTATCGGTCGAAAAGAGCTTCACGATTACCCCCAAGAAGCTGACGGTCACCAAGATACACGCGAACAACAAATCCTACGACACCACGAACAAAGTCGTTTCGATCGACCGAATCGATTTGGACGGAATCGTGACCTATCAATACGGCGCGTACCCCGCTTTCGACATCAAAGACAACGTAAGCGTGGAGATCGGTGCGGCAAATATCACCGTATCCGACAGCGTTCCGGGCGACTATCCGTCGGCACGGATGACAAACATAACGCTTTACGGCAGTGACAAAGACAACTACACCATCGATGAGACACTTGAGGAAGCCGCTATCAGTTGCAACGCCAATCCGTATTACACAATTTGGAAGGAACAGCTGTATATCACTTTAAGCGACCAAACGCTTTACGGCGATCAGACGCCGAACCAAACGTCCTACACGGTAGAAGGGTTGGACGAGGATCTGTTCGAGCTTTCGAATGTGGTCATCGTCGAGAATCCGCAAAGCGGCAGACTGGAGATGGATGTCGATAAAGCGAAGATCACTTACAACGACACGGACGTGACGGACTGCTTCGATATCACCGCCTATTCGGCCGCCGTTATTCACTATTGCGCCAACCACTCCTTTGACGAAAACGGCTTCTGCGCGACGGGCGAATGCAACAGCTATGCGGCAGCCATCTTGAACGACAACGATACGCCCGACTACGAATGGGACGATTATTACGAGATTTACAATGCCGGTCAGCTGTACTGGTTTGCAAAGCAGGTAAATGATTACGGCAAGTACGACATAAGCGCCGAATTGATGGAGGACATCAAAGTAAACGACAATCCGACGGCCGTCGGCGCAAGAGCCTGGACTCCGATCGCCTGCGCCGACTACTCCTATTACAGCGGTACGTTCAACGGAAACGGACATACCGTATCGGGTCTTTACTGCAAGGTCGAAAACGGCAATGCGGGCTTTTTCGGAAACCTGGGATATTATTCCGTGACCGATTTGCATATCGAAAACAGTTATTTTGAGGGCAATTACGCCGGCGGTATCGCGGGATATTCCTCTGCGAGAATTATAAAATGCTCGGTTTCCGAGAGCGTGACCGTTAAGGGCGAAGATGTCGGCGGCTTGGTCGGAAACGCGCCCGACGGCGGCCTTACGAACTGCTTCGGCCTGGCCGCTGTTTCGGGTAACTGCTGCGGCGGTCTTGTGGGCAAGAATTATGCGGAAATCCGGAATTGTTACACCTCCGCCATGCAGCCCGTGGGAGCGAACAGCGGCTACGGCAGCTTTACAAATGTTTATTACGCCAAGGATACGCGCGATTATTCCTCAAACGACGGTTATGTAACTCAAAAGCCGACCTTTACGGGGGCGGTCGAGGTTGAGGATTTTGCAAGCGGCGAAGTGGCATATCTTTTGCAGGGAACGCAGGATGAACAGCTTTGGGGACAGAAAATCGGAACGGATAAGTTCCCGTCGTTCGGCAAAACAAAGGTGTATGAGGACACCTACAACAACGTAAAAGCATACCGCAACGAAATTGACGGATTTGAAATTCTTTTGCTCGGTGCGGACAAAAAGAGCGCGACCGTTGTGCTCGATAAAGCAGGAACCTATACGATCGTGTTTGCCGATTATAACGGAAAGCGGCTTGCAAATGTCAAGAGTTTTACCGTTACCGTGGATAAGAAACAAGCCGTCCGTGTTATTTCGGACAAAAGCTTTACACTCGACACAGGCGATAAGATCGTGCTTTGGGATGGTTTCGTAAAACTTACGCCGATGTGTGATGCGTATAAAGTAAAATAGAAATACAAAATCGAGAGGTCACAAAAGCAGACCTCTCGATTTGTTTTATTCGTGGGAGGTTAATGAAGATACAGATCGTTGTTCGGCAACATAAGACGGCTCGTATCGTCGTGACAGCTTGCTTTGTAAGTGCTCGGTGTCATTCCCGTAATTTTAACAAAGGCGCGAAGAAAGGTTCGCGTACAGGAAAAGCCGAGGCGCACGGAAATTTCTTCCAAGGTCAGCTCATCCAACAAAAGACGTTTGGCTTCACCTATTCGAAGCATATATACATATTCCTTCAGCGACATGCCGCACAGGCATTTGATGATATCGGTAATGTGCTTCTCGGTATATCCGAAGTGCTTGGCCAAAGAGCTTATGCTTATCTCGCTTGTGTAGTTCAGTAACAGATAGTCATGGATAACCACACTGTCCGCCAAACTGCGATCTGTCTTTTTGACAAAGGTCGTTCGCCCGAAAACAAAGGTCATGAATGCTTCGGAAAGGCTTTGCATAAGAGCTGCTTTATTGGTTTGATCGAAAAAATCAAGGTGACCGTTTGTCAGCTTTTTCATGGTATCAAACAGGATGCGGACAAAACCGTCCGAGGTGTCCGAAAAAACGCAGGGCGAAAAGGTACAGCCGAGCAGGGTGCTGCGAAACGGTGCAAGCGATACGAGCGGAAGTAAAACCACCATACAAAGCCCCTCCTGCTCCGAATACGAATGTATCAGATTACTGCCGACAACCGCAAACTCTCGTTCGGTGAGTGTGTATTCGTTGCCGTCAATCGACAGCCTTGCCTTTCCCGAAAGGATATGGGCAACCTCAATACTGGCATGATGATGTTCGCAAATCTGTACATGATCGGTATAAAAGACGAGCGGTTCGTCAACAGCGTCGCGTATTTTTTCGTAAATCATCTGTCGTAGCTCCTTATTTGTCAGTTTAGTCGAAAATTGTCACTTACTTTGACGTATTTTGTCATTGTAGCCGAGAATGTACTGTGCTATAATGTACAAGGATAGAGTGATTCTGCCGATTACTTTGTTCGAATTCTACAAAAAGCCGAAAGGATGCGATTCTCATGAAACGAAACTCCGTACGTCTTATCTTAACAGCGGTATTGCTTGCGTTGAACTTGCTACCGTTTGCGGCGCAAGGCTATGCACTGAACGACCGAAACAAACCGCTGTCGCGCGAGATTTCCACAGAGGGCATGGTGCTTTTGAAAAACGAGAAAAACACACTTCCGCTTCAAAGCACCGACCGCGTTGCCGTATTCGGTTCTTCGTGTGTGTATACGGGAAAAACAACAAACGGCTTTCAGATTGGCGGAGGCGGTTCAAGTAAGCTGACGCCGAATTACACGCCCGTCGATTTGTTAAGCGCTTTGGAGAATGCCGAAAAGGCCGGGGAAATCAGCTTGTACAAGCCGCTGGCGGAGGCTTACCGCAATGACGCAAGCTACATACCGGACGAAGAAATGTATACGTCCGCACGCGCCTCGACCGACAAGGCGATCATGATCTTTTCACGTTATGCAACCGAAACAAAGGATCGTAAAGCGGAAAAAGGCGATTGGTACTTGAGTGATGAAGAAACCGCCATGCTTAAGAAGCTTTCCGCACTGTACGACAAGGTGATCGTACTTGTCAATTCCGGCGGCGCGATCGATACTTCGTGGACTGTCGGCGAAACGGACGGTATTGACGTCGAGGCGGTATTGCTCACCTGGTATCCGGGTACGGAGGGCGGAAACGCGATTGTCGATTTGCTTTTGGGCAAAGTAAATCCGTCCGGCAAGCTCACTTCGACGTTTGCGGCAAATATCGCCGACTATCCGTCGAACGAAGGATTTGACAATCAAAATTACACGGAATATACTGAGGACATTTATATCGGATACCGTTATTTTACCGCATTTGAGAAAAAAGTCAACTATCCTTTCGGATTTGGCTTATCGTATACCGATTTTTCTTTTACAAACGCCTCATATTCGGCTACCGACACGGAAATCACCGTTTCCGTCACTGTGACCAACACCGGAAATGTACCCGGCAAAGAGGTCGTACAGGTCTATTACGGCGCACCTCGCCTTACGGACGGCAGTAAGCTCGGCAATCCGAAGGCCGAGCTTGCGAGCTTTGCCAAAACGCGCCTTCTGGCGGTCGGAGAAAGCGAAAACGTATCGATCTCTTTTGCCGTCTCCGATATGGCGTCGTTTGATGACCTCGGCGCAACGGGTTCGGAAAACAAAAGCGCGTATGTATTGGAAAAAGGCGATTATACGCTCTATGTCGGAAACAGTGTGGTCGATGCTCTGGAAAACCCGTGCGGCGCCTATACCGTTACCGAAACGAAAAAAACAAAACAGCTACACCAATACTGTGCGCCTACCGCGTTGGAAAAGCGTCTGCGCGATGACGGAAGCTACGAGACTCTGCCGTCAACCGTTACCGATACGGCGATCAAGCCGACTGTTTCGGAAACAGCCGTACGCACCACCCCCGAAGCCGTTATCACCGGACGTAATGTGCTGGAAGGGAAAGCGGATATCGATTCCTTTTTGGCGCAAATGTCCGAAAAGGAGCTCGTATCCTTCACCGTCGGTCATGACGGAAAAGTGGACAACTGCACCGGCGCCATCGGCGGAAGTACGGCGGTACAAAACAAATATCTGATTCCCGAAATTCAGTCGGCAGACGGCCCCGGCGGTCTGCGCCTCGGACGAAAAGCGACCGGATGGGGCTGTGAAACGCTTATCGCGTGTACATGGAATCCGTCGCTTGCCGAAAAAATGGCCAAAGGCGTTGCTGCCGAAGCACTGATCAGCTATATTGACGTATGGTTGGCGCCGGGTGTAAATCTGCACCGTCATCCGCTTTGCGGACGCAATTTCGAATACTATTCGGAAGATCCGTTACTATCGGGCAAAATGGCGGTCGCCACGGTGAACGGCGCGCAATCGGAAGGACTGTATGTGGCCATCAAGCATTTTGTGGCCAATGAAAAGGAGGACAACCGCAATCTCATCGACAGCCGCGTATCCGAACGAGCCTTGCGTGAGCTGTATTTGAAGCCGTTTGAGATTTGCTTGAAGGACGCCTCTCCCCGCTTCGTGATGTCCTCCTACAACTATTTGAACGGCTATGAAGTGTCCGAGCGTTATGACCTTTTAAACGGTATCCTTCGGCAGGAATTCGGCTTTGAGGGTGTTATCCTCACCGACTGGTACAACGACTCCGACCCGGTCAAGGAGCTTCGCGCAGGTATCAACGTAAAAATGCCGATCGGCAGTGAAAGCAAGCTGTTAGCGGCTCTGCAAAATGGGACGATCACCCGTGCCGAGCTGATCGAGGCCGTCAAACCAACCGTTTCGGCGATCTTCGACAGCAGAAAAGTAATCGAAATATCGTCGCAAAGCATTGCCTCCGAGGGTATTTCAACTATCCCGGCGGAAAACTGCTATCGAACCGACGGCTCGGTCTATAAAAACGATTACTTAATGAATATCGGGCACTATGACGCACGCAACAATTTTATTCCGTGCTATCTGCATTACTTTATCGATGTGGAAAGCTCCGGCTATTATCTCCTATCGTTCAATGCCTTGAATGAAAGCGGAAAGCACCACAGCGACTGCGTGGATATATTTGTGGACGGTAAGCACTGCAAAAACATCTGCTATCAAAACAAGTATCTCTCGGCCGACTATACCTTTACCGAAAAGGAATGCGGCGTGGTCTATTTGCCCGAAGGTGAGCATACGCTGTTAGTCAAAATCAAAAACTACTTCGGCCGTCTGGATGGGCTTGTGTTTGAGCCGACCGAAAAGCCTGCGGTCGATCCGCTGACAATCGTCACTCTGTCGTATGCTTCGACAAGAGACACATTGGGAACGCTTCCGAGCGCACGCGATGTGACCTTGGGAGACAGCGTTACAATCGCGGAAGCATCCGTAAAGCGTTACGGCTATACCTTCGGTGGCTGGACGGACGGAAGCAAAGTCTATGCCGTCGGTGACAGCATAACTCCACAGGAGGATGTCACTTTGCAGGCGGTATGGACGGCTTCTTCGTCGGACGGCTACAGCTATCAATTCGTATCCGTTCCTTCCTACACGGGTAAACTTCCGGAGAACGTGGAAAGCGATAAAAACACGCTTGTCATTCCGTCCTGCACTGCCGCCAAATCGGGCTATACATTAGTCGGATTCACCGACGGTGCGCGAATTTACAAAATCGGCGATACCGTCACTTCGTCCGGAGCAACCGTTCTTTCGGCGGTGTGGACAGCCGAAAACAGTTCTCTTACGCGCCTTTGCATGGATAGGGCACGCTCGGATTTCGATAATTCCACACTCTATGTCAGCGGCTCTTCGGTAACGACCTTAGTGTCCGACCCGGATGACAGTGAAAAATACGCATACTATGTAAACGCCAATAACGGAGCAAGCTATTCCGCTTTCCGCTATCAGAACACAGAGGCCGGGTATCCGCTCAAGGCGGGACATACCTACGATATCCTGTTGGAATACTGTGTGACGGGCATAAACAAAAACGGAACGGAAGAAACGACCGAAGCTCAAGCATCTGCCTATATCAATTTGGAGTATAACGGCACATCGCATCTGGTCGCTTACAATACAGCCGATATCGGACAATGGTGTACGATAAAAGCTTCCCATACGGTGGACAGCAGCTTTACGGCTTCCGCAAACGACGTATTGTCCGTATACATCAATCCCGACACGGAAAACGCAAGCGGTTTCAATTTTTACATTGGAACGTTTAATGTGATTGACCGCACCTCCACCGTCCGCTTTGCAAGTCGCGAGACGTGTTCCGGAGCTCTGCCGGCTTCGATCGATGTTGCCAACAATGGAAAAACGACTCTCCCGACCACCGAAATCACACGCGCCGGCTACAGCTTTTCCGGATGGACGGACGGAAAAACGACCTACTTACCGGGACAGATCTATACAGTCACGGGCGATGTTACCTTCTATGCCGTATGGAGCGAAAGCGGACGTGTATTGGCACCCAAACCGGGCGATACACTTACGGATATTGTCTCTATGTCGTTTAAGGCCATCACCGTTGTGCAAAACCCCGATAATACGTCGGAACAGGTATTTCATACCGACAACGGAATTTATATCTCCAATGCAAACGGACTTCTTGCTTTGGAAAGCGGACATACCTATAAATTCAGCATCGACGTGCGGTCGGATGAAGCGCGAAGCTTTGTATTCTTCTGCCACAAGGACAAGTCGGTTTCGCCCGAAACCTTTATTTATACCGGTCTCGGAAGCGCCGCTGCCGAGACTTGGACAACGCTGTCCGTCACCTTTACGCCCGACATCTATAATCCCGTTTCGGGAAACACGCTTTAGATTCAGGGAAGCACCGCACCGTTTTATTTCCGCAATTTGACCTTGACGGATCTGACCCCGAAAACACATTTTACGGTAAGCTTTGCAAGCGACGGAACGTTAGTCGGCGCACTCCCCTCTTCCGTATCGGTCAAGCGCGGCGAAAACGTAACCTTACCGACCTGTACGGCAAAACGACCCGGCTATGTGTTTGACGGCTGGTTGGTCGGAACGGTCTTTCATGAAGTAGGCGATGCGATTACACCGACAGACGATACGGTCGTTTCCGCCGTGTGGCTGAAGCAATCGGTCGTGTTCGCATTACGTCCCGAAAGAACCTACTCGGATGTCAAGAATTTCTCGTTTAAGTCTTTGACGGCTGTTAAGAATCCCGACGACACGACCGAAACGGTCTTTCGTACCGATTACGGCGTATACATCGAAAACACGAACGGTTTGTTGAAGCTACGGTCCGGGGCAACCTATCGTCTGAGCTTTGATATCCGTCCGGACAATGAGATAAAGAGTCTGTATCTGTTCTGTCACAAGGATAAAACCGCTTCGCCCGAATCTTTTGTTTTCAAGGGCATCGGCTCGGCTACAGCCAATGTTTGGACAACCGTCACAGCCGAATTTACCGTAGATTCCTACAATAATGTGAGCGGTAACACCTTCCAAATTCAAATATCGGGCACCAATACGCCCTACTATATCCGCAACATCGTGTTGGAGGGCGTCCCCGACCGCACCGTGACCTATACCGATAAAGACGGCCACACAACGGAAATTGTCGATCTGTACGGAACGACAAGTGCGTATACGTTTCGTGCAGATCTGCTCGGAAGCGCCTTCTGCACGATTTCTTCCGACACAAAAGCGCAGATATATTCCGCAAACACACCTCTTACGCTGACCGAAAAAAATACGGTTCTTGTTCCCTACTTTCCGACCGTGTCGAAAATCATCGAATACGCACCGTCTGACGGCAAGGCAACGGTCAAGATGCTTGTTAAGGAAGCGGGAATCTATACGGTGTCCTCAAATAAGGCTTTGACACTCGAAGCCGATGA
>CAZYFX010000021.1:0-9449 GCA_964646725.1 uncultured Oscillospiraceae bacterium | reverse complement strand
AAGCGGGAATCTATACGGTGTCCTCAAATAAGGCTTTGACACTCGAAGCCGATGACAAAATCATGGTTTACCAAAACATCGGTACGCTGAAACCGTTGTGCGATGCGCTTACGGTTTCATATCTCGAAACAAATTCTTGACATATCAAGGTTTCTGATATATAATAGCCTTATCGGAGTCTGTCCGATAAGGCTATATTGATTGTCGAAATGTTGGCTGTCCGTTATAATTAATTCACCTTGACTTGAAAGGAGAGTAAGAAAATGAAACACGATGAAGAAAACTTCATTCTCTTTCCCGAAATCTACACACGCAAACAACTGAACGATCTCTACCGAGATATTCCGATGAAAGCCACGACATCAAGAACGCTTCGTAAATACTTCAACGCCATGGCCAACCTATACGGTATTATTACCTAAAAAAAAGCCTTTGAAATCATTTCGTCACTGGAGCCCGAGCTTGTAAGCGAAGCGGAATTTCTCGCCTTTGCGGAGATCGCGCGACATGAACGTGAAGATTATTACATCTTCGGCGATGATGAGATCTTTACAGACGGAAAAAGGGAGTCTCCGTTCGAGCGCGAAATCATCGACAGAATGCTTACGGACGAAGATTTTGAGCTGTACTTTCAAAACAAGAAAGGTCAGCAGGGAAAGCCCTTTTATATTCCCGGCAAAAAGCAGTTGTTACTTTACAGCGATGCGGATTATTACGAAGAAACACCGGAAGTGACAGCGCTGAAAACATTCATAAAAAAGCGATTTGAACTGACGGATACGCATGTCTCGGCAATATTTGAGGATATTCTGTACTTTACAAAGTATTATAGCAACGGATTATCAAGGATCATGCATGTCTTCGAAACGATGGGGCTTGTTTTTGAATCGGAAGTCGATTTACAGCCGTTCGTTGACCTTTATCAACAATTTAACAACAATGCCCGTATGCCGTTTAACCGAGGCTATACGCCGAATGAGATCTTTCAGATGTATCCATCAAAAAAACGAATCCCCCAATCGATCTCACTCGGAGCGAATATCCGTAACGCGATAGCCGACGGAACAGTAGACATCGCCGATCTTTGCGAAACGATTTTGACGGCAAATTTGCCGAGCGAAGAGCTTCGCTCCAATCTTTTGAAAGAAATTGCGAACATAACGGCAGCACCGAAAAATGTGGGCCGAAACGAGCTTTGCCCTTGCGGTAGCGGTAAAAAATACAAGAAGTGCTGCGGACGGGAAGAATGACAAAGGAAAGAATTGTCCTTGATGTAAGGTTTTGTAAAAGATTTCAAAAAAAAGTCTTGCATTTTGCCGAAAAGTATGTTATACTATTTGTGTTTAAGATAATGTTTAAACGCTGTGAAAAAGAGCGTCCTTAACATCGGCATACATCCAGAGAGAGGTCGAAGCTGGAAAGACCTTTGTATGTGTTTTCGGACATTTCGCTTTGGAGCGGCAGCGGTCAAAGCCGCTGACGGTCGGACACCGTTAAAAGTCGTTTCTGTTGCCCTGCAACAGAGGAAAGTGCCTGTTTTTCAGGAACATGGGTGGTACCGCGATTTTTTCGTCCCGTCAGACAACGGGGCGTTTTTTTATGCAGTCAAAAAACATTTCAAAAATGGAATCCAACAGACAGGAGAAAGATACTATGAAAGAAAAATTAGAAGCGTTAAAGCAAAAAGCGCTTGCCGATTTGGAAAAGGTGACCGACGCACAGGCTCTCGAGCAAATGCGCGTGGCCTATCTCGGCAAAAAAAGCGAGCTTGCCTCGATCTTAAAGGGTATGGCACAGCTTTCCGCAGAGGAGCGTCCCATCATCGGTCAGCTCGGCAACAGCATCCGCTCTTCCATCGAGCAGGCCTTCGAAAAGGCGCGCCGTCATGTCACCGAATTGGAGACACAGAAGAAGATCGCTTCGGAGACTTTGGACGTCACGCTTCCGGCAAGCAAACTCGAAATCGGCGGTTTACATCCGCTTACCAAGGTACAGAATCAGTTGGAGGACATCTTTTTGGGCATGGGCTTCACGGTGGCCGAAGGCCCCGAAGTCGAAACCGATTACTACAACTTCACCGCCCTCAATACCCCCGAATTTCATCCGGCGCGCGACGTGCAGGACACCTTCTACATCACGGACAAGGTTCTTCTTCGTTCCCAGACCAGCACTGTTCAGGTGCATACCATGGAGAATCAGAAGCCGCCGATCCGCGTCATTTCGCCCGGCCGCGTCTACCGTTCCGACGCTGTTGATGCGACCCACTCCCCCATGTTCCATCAGTGTGAGGGACTGGTCATTGACAAAGGAATCACCATGGCCGATTTAAAGGGAACGCTTGCGACCTTTGCCAAGGCCATGTTCGGCGATAAAACGGAGATTCGTTTCCGTCCGCACCATTTCCCGTTCACCGAGCCGTCCTGCGAAGTCGATGTCAGCTGCTTCGTCTGCGGCGGCAAGGGCTGCCGTATCTGCAAGGGCGAGGGCTGGATCGAAATTCTCGGCGCGGGCATGGTGCATCCGAACGTGCTTCGCATGAGCGGCATTGACCCCGAGGTCTATTCGGGCTTTGCTTTCGGCTTGGGCATCGAGCGTATCGTTATGACCAAGTACGGCATTTCGGATATGCGTCTGTTATACGAAAACGATGTTCGTTTTCTTTCGCAGTTTTAAGGGAGGCTTGAACACATGAAATTATCCATGAATTGGCTGAAGGACTATGTGGAACGTTCCTTCGATCCGCAGGAATACTGCGATAAAATGACGCTTACCGGCTCCAAGGTAGAAGGCTATGAGCAGCTCGGTAAGGAAATAAGCAATGTTGTGGTCGGAAAGCTCTTATCGGTCGAAAAGCATCCCGATTCCGATCATCTGCTCATTTGTATGGTAGACGTCGGCAAGGAAGAACCCGTTCAGATCATTACCGGCGCACAAAACGTAAAACCGGGTGAGCTCGTCCCGGCCGCGCTTCATCAATCCACCCTTCCCGGCGGCGTGACCATCAAGGCCGGAAAGCTTCGCGGGCTTCCCTCCAACGGTATGCTCTGCTCCTTGGGTGAACTCGGACTTACCATAAACGACTTTCCGTATGCCGATGAGGACGGGATCTTCTTGCTTCACGAAGATTGCAAGCCGGGCGACGACATCAAGACCGTTTTGGGCTTGGATGACGTTTCCGTAGAGTTTGAAATCACATCCAACCGTCCGGACTGCCTGTCTGTTATCGGTTTGGCTCGCGAAACGGCCGCTTCCTTTGCCGAGCCCTTAAAGCTCCATACACCGGTCGTTCACGACGCGCCCTACAACGGCAAAAACATTCACGATTATCTTTCGGTCGAGGTCAAGGACGCGGCGCTCTGTCCGCGCTACACCGCACGTGTGGTCGAGGATATCAAGATTGAACCCTCCCCCAAGTGGCTTCGCGAACGTCTTCGCGCCTGCGGTGTGCGTCCGATCAACAACATCGTCGATATCACAAACTACGTTTGCTTGGAATACGGTCAGCCCATGCACGCCTTTGATTACAATTACCTGAAGGGCGGAAAAATCACGGTACGCCACGCCGCCGTCGGTGAAAAAATCACCACGCTTGACAGTGTGGAGCGCACCTTGACGAACAATATGCTCGTTATCGCCGACGCGGAAAAGGCAGTGGCTGTGGCCGGTGTTATGGGCGGCGAAAACAGCGAGATCATTCCCGAGACAAAGACCATCGTATTCGAATCCGCCAACTTCAACGGCCCGAGCGTCCGCATGACGGCACGCGACATCGGCTTACGCACCGAGGCCAGCGGTCGCTACGAAAAAGGACTTGACCGCGAGAACACGCTTCCCGCCATCGAACGCGCCTGCGAACTCATCGAAATGCTCGGTGCCGGAAAAGTCGTCGAAGGAATCATCGACGTATTCCCCGAAAAGGCCGCGCAAACCGTTATTCCGTTTGACCCCGAAAAGATCAACGCCTTTTTGGGTACCGATGTGCCGGTCGAATCCATGTTAGACACGTTCGAACGGTTGGACATCCGTTTGGAGGACGGAAAGCTCTACCCCCCGTCCTACCGTGCCGATCTCGAGGGAATGCACGACATTGCCGAAGAGGTCATCCGCATTTACGGCTACGACAAGATTCCGACAACCAATTTCAAATCCGAAGCCATCGTCGGCGGACGCAATGCGCGTCAAAAGAGCATGTCCGAGTTAAACGGACTGCTCACGCTCCACGGCTTCTACGAAGTCCAGACCTACTCCTTCATCAGTCCGAAGTACTATGACAATATCGGTCTGGCAGAGGACGCGTCCGAGCGCGATTCGGTCGTTATCTCCAATCCCTTGGGCGAGGACACGAGCATCATGCGTACCACGGCGCTTCCGAGCGTTTTGGAGGTTTTGGCCGCCAACCGTCGCTATCGCAACAAGACCTGCGCCGTATACGAAAATGCCAAGGTCTATATCAAGCGCCCCGACAACGAACAGCCGGACGAGAGGGTAACGACCGTCATCACCTATTACAACAACGGCGATTTCTTCTACATGAAGGGGATTGCCGAGCATGTGCTTTCGGTATTCGGTGTCGAACACACCGAGGCGGTCGCAAAGACCGATCTTCCCTACTTCCATCCCGGTCGTTGTGCCGAACTGGTCGCGGACGGAAAGGCCTATGCGGTATTCGGCGAAATTCATCCGAATGTTGCCAAAAACTACGGCTTCGATCTGCCGGTCTACGCCTGCATATGCGACACCGAAACACTTCTCGCGCTCGAAAAGAGCGAGAAGCACTACAAGCCATTGCCCAAATTTCCCGCCATCGAGCGTGACCTTGCTTTCGTGTGCGACGAAAAACTGACCTCCGGGGAGTTGAAAAAATCCATCGTCAAATACGGCGGTAAGATGCTTGAGAGTGTCGAAGTGTTCGACATTTACCGCGACGCGCGTTTGGGTGCCGACAAAAAGTCCATGGCATACAGCCTGACGCTTCGTTCACCCGAAAAGACGTTGGAGGACGCGGACTGCGACAAGATCGTTCGAAAAATTCTGAATGGGCTGGAGCATGATTTCGGCGTGACGCTAAGAGCTTAAACCCGTTTTAACAAACATACGGAAAGAGGACGATTGCTGCTGCTTTCGTCCTCTTTTCTTTGATTGTTTCGGCAAATTAACTTATTTCTCTTTCATTTTCACATTCTCGGCATATTTCGAATCCGAGAGATAGGCTTTATCAAACAGACTTGTTATATCGTTCAAAGTACAATTTCCGACTAACTCTCCGTTCGTATAATTCAGATGTGTAACGAATACCGATGTCGTACAGTCCGCACATATTTGTTTTGACCGATTTATATCATCGATAACCCTGTTCACGAATTCCTCTTTATCAAACAATCCGTATCGTATGGCGTCTTGAAACTCATTGTGAACATTTGTTATGTCTTCGATCCGATCGTTAATAAGGCTTTTTTCACATTCCGTGGGAAATCTGCCAGCGCCGTGTCTTGTGAAATACGATCTTGTTATGTAGCATATTTCAACATTTTTATTCCGCAGTTCCCGAATTCTTTCCAACGGCAGCCGAGAAGTGGTTTTACTGGGTGTCAAATGCGGCATTCCTCGGACATTGTCCTCATCCAATTCCAAGCCCTGTGCGCCTTCAAAAACGATCATGTTATAATCATGTACGATTTCTTCAAATGGCTTTTGACAAACAACAGAAGCCATTTCTCTGAGATCGTCGATATAATTCAAGATCAACCCTTCGGAATCCAATAAGCTCTTCATTTCATCCGAAATTTGCGTTATGTTGTATTCTGCGATCCGTTTATATACATAATCGTCTGCGATATTTTTCAGATACGCTTTTAATTCTCGGTCTGTACGTTCAAGCATTTGAGAAAAAGTCAAGCTGTATTCACGGCATTTGTATCTCTGCTGTGTTTCATATATGCCGAAGCCGCAAGAGCCGTGCTTATCCCGACTTCTTTCTTTCTCAACGATTCGGTTCACAAGCATATCGTACGGTGTGGAGACTTTGCAATCCGGGGATATAAAGCAAATCGGGACGATCCCCGAACGGCAAAGCTCCGCATATTCTTGCATGAAAAAGATCGGATTCACCATAAAGTTGCGATCAAAATATGTATGTGCGGAATCATACGTTCCGGAGCCGAAATGATGAAAGACGTGCCATGTTATTCTGTAATTCTACGGTATGACCTCTCTGGCAACCGCCGTTAAACATTACATTCAGACATTTCTTATTCTCTCGTTTCGCATTATGGGAGAAATAATGAGTAGCCAAGCCCTTTCCTTCGTCTCCGTAATTACTGCCTATAACAACTTTGATTTCAACTTCACTCGTCATCGGTCACCAGGAAATTTCATTACTTTCGGTTACAACGCCTTGGGTTTGTGCGACAGCTCCGTCTTGCGCATTGCATACAATATTTACGATCGTACCGGCTATGTTATCAAGGCCGACTGTAATCAGATGTTCTGCGTCTAAATAAGTACCGAAGCTGGTCATTATTCTGTTCTTGTAAGAATTGTAGCATGTATCTCTGTCCTTTACGGCTAAATGATAAATGTCAAATTTTTTGGTAACAGCTTTATATAATCGATCTGTCTCGACATCGCCCACCAAGAAGTCACCGGTAACTGCCCGTAAATTCTTCGACGGAAGATATGGATTCAGAGGTTCGTCTCCCATCGTGATGATAATGCCCTTTTTACCTCTTTTCCAACAGTCAAGCTTCGTATGATACAAGCCGAAATACCATGCGGCCGTATAAGATTCATAACCGTTGCCACCGCCGCCGCCTTCAAAATAAACCTTGTCGAGCTGTTCGGCGATTCTTATATCCGCTTCGAACTGTGACACCTGTATCGGAGCCAAATCATATGCCAAATCGCCGATCCCCATGATCATAAATTCAACATCAGCAACCTTATCATACAGATCGGTCATGACAACATTCAATTTTTTTGCCACTTCCGCTGCGGCGCACCCCATACTGCCGGTAACATCCAATGCCAAAATGACCGGAATGGTATTGGGATGATCCGACGAATCACGGCATTCACGAACGACATTGGCAGGTTTTAACTCGGGCTGAATTTCTTTAACGGTAAACAGCTCCTGTGCGCCGTAAGAATCGGACAAGGTACCTTTCTCTGTAACGTGTCTGCCGCGAACATTGACAGAATATTCTCTGAAATCTTTAACCGACCAACTTCCGTATCCCATAATCTTATTCCTCCGTACGATCCGTATTTTCTTCGTCTATGGCATCATCGTCGTTTTCGTCAAAGTCCAAAACACCGTCAAACATATCCGAAAAGCCCTTTCCGCCCATCATTGACATCATAGCCATATTCGCGAGCATATTGTTTGAGCTGTCGTTGTTATTTTGACTGCCGCTGCTTTTCATCATTTCGGACATCATCATGTATGACATCATTTTGTTCATGCCCTTTTTGCCTTTTCGGATATTCGAGCCGAACATTGATACGATCTTACCGTAAAAGTATGTATTTCCCATAAACACATGGCGCTCCGGAAGAATGTTCTCCACCGCGGAATTTTCATAGTTGATAACGGTGATCGTTGACGAGTCGTTTGAAATCACACATTTCGGCTTTCCGGAAACAAGAATGATATCCCCCGGCTCCACTTTGTTTGTGGGAATTACAAAAAAGAATTCCTCGCCGATGTTGAATACAAAATTATCGCAATTGGTCAGTCTGTTCGTTTTCAAATCATAGGTTTTATAACCGCCTGTCGTTTTCACTGCAATTCCGCCGTTCATAGACAAGCGGCACATACCGTTGGCTACCTTACCAAACATTCCGTTAAACATAGTACTTTACCTCTTTTTTGTTATTCATATGTGTTATATGTGTCAAAATGTACGCTGTAACCCGCCTCCCAAACAATTATTTAATTTATTATACCGCATGTTATATATATATATATATATTGTAAAAATATGTAAATTTAAGAAATGTTCGTTCGGACGTAATCTTTACTCGGTTACGGAAAGAATCTATGTTTGGGGGCTTGCAACTTTTCAAAATTATGATATAATACCGGCGAAAGCGCCGGTGCAACTTTCGCGTCCTAATTTGCAAAGAAATACAGAATCCGCGTTCCGGGGCTTGCAAAAAAATAGAAATATGATATAATAAATGTATACCCCGACAATCGGGAAAAGAAAGGAAGAAAAAAACATGAAAACATTACCTGTAGGACTTCAATTATACACGGTGCGCGACGAAATGGCCAAGAGCGTACCCGAGACGTTGGCCGCCGTCAAGGCGATGGGCTACGATTACGTCGAACCGGCCGGGCTCTTCGGCTACAGCTACGCCGATTTCAAAGCCGAGCTCGACAAGGCGGGCTTGAAGGCGATCTGTGCGCATGTTCCGTTTGTGGAATTAAAGGGTGACACGGAAGCCGTGGTCGAGGGCTACAAGTCGTTGGGCTGCGAATGCATTGCCGTTCCGTATTTGGGCGAAGGCGAACGTCCCGGCGATAAGGATTTCGACAAGGTGCTTGCGGACATCGATCATATCGGCGCGGTATGCGAGAGCAAGGGTGTGATTTTGGTTTACCACAACCACGATTTTGAGTTTATCAAAATGGAGGACGGCTCCTACGGTTTGGATTACATGTATGCGACCGTACCGGCCAACCATTTGCAGACCGAGCTCGACACCTGTTGGGTCAACATCGGCGGTGAAGATCCGGCGGCCTACATTCGCAAGTATGCGGGACGTTGCCCGGTCGTGCATTTGAAGGATTTTGACGGCACCAAGAGCGATTCGATGTACGAGCTTATCGGAATTGACGAGAAGGCGGACACCTCGAAGTCGAATCCGTTCCGTTTCCGTCCGGTCGGTAGCGGAAAGCAGAATTTCCCGGCTATTTTGGAAGCATCGGTTGAGAGCGGAGCAAAGTATGTGATTGTCGAGCAGGATCAATCCTACGAAACTCCCTGCCTGGAGGCCGCCAAATCCAGCCGCGACTATCTCAAGACCCTCGGCTGGTAAGCGGCGAAGCGCCGCCGCAGTTTTCGCGGGTATAGTTAAGCTGAAATATATAGTCTGCGGACGCGATTTTTACACCGTTTCGGCGGCATAAACGCCACCGCCGAAACTCATCGGGAAGTTGGGCTTAGCGCAAAAGCCGTTGAAATTCGCACTATTTCAATAAGCTCCCTCTGATAAGGCAATGCTGTCAACTTAAGCATTGTGTTAAAACAAAAGCGCTAAAACCAACGCAGAGTTACCATGCCCTTTATATGATACTATGTCCTTTTTACAGCACCGTACCTCTGTCTGCAAACTAAAAATTCGCACAACACTCCATTATAACGAGCACTATACCTTTTAACCGAAATTTCGGCTTACAAGCCCGCAGAAAACTCGGATACGATGAAACTGCGTTTTCTTGCGTC
>CAZYFX010000020.1:0-20613 GCA_964646725.1 uncultured Oscillospiraceae bacterium | reverse complement strand
AGCACATTGAGGTCATTGCCCGTCAGATGACGCGCAAGGTCAAGATCGAGAACCCGGGAAGCACCGATTTCTTGATCGGTTCGCTGGTCAATGTCAACGAATTCAACGACCGAAACGACGAGATCCAAAAGCGTTTGGATGCGGGCGAGGTGGGATTAGCGCTTGCCGAAAGCTCTCCGGTGCTCTTCGGTATCACCAAGGCCTCCCTGTCTACCGACTCCTTCCTGTCGGCTGCTTCCTTCCAGGAAACCACCAAGGTTCTGACTGAAGCCGCCATCAAGGGCAAGGTCGATCCGTTAATCGGTCTGAAGGAAAACGTGTTGATCGGTAAGCTGATTCCCGCCGGAACCGGTATGCCCATGTACAAGGACATCGAAGTCACCGACGAGGAGGGCAACCCGCTCGAGGTCGAGGAGACCGAGATTCCCGCAGGCTTCATGCCGTATGTCGCGCCCGAGAAGTCGGAGGACGATGCGGATGATGAGGACGAGGACGACGAGGACATCTTAGACGAGGATATCGATGAAGATGCACTCGACGATGAGGATGACGATTCCGACGAGCCGCTTTCCGCCGAGGACGAAGCGTTGCTTGCCGAATTGGATAAGGCATTGGACGGCGAAAGCCGCAAGTAATTCGGCCATATTGAAACAAAAGCAAAGCGCCCCGCCTGTGCGGAGCGCTTTCTTAACCGAGAAAGAACAGGAGAAAAGAATATGAAAGCGATCATCACCATGACCACCGGCAAAACCATGACACTGGAGTTGGATGCGACAGCGGCTCCCATCACCACTGAAAATTTCGTCAAGCTTGCCAAGGACGGCTTCTATGACGGTCTGATTTTCCACCGCGTGATCGAGGGCTTTATGATTCAGGGCGGTGACCCGACCGGCACCGGCTGCGGCGGCCCGGGTCACACCATCAAGGGAGAATTTGCCGCCAACGGTGTGAACAATCCCATCAAGCACACGCGCGGAGTAATCTCCATGGCGCGTTCGGCTTCCCCCAACTCGGCGGGCTCGCAGTTTTTCATCATGCACGAGGATGCGCCGCATTTGGACGGACAGTATGCCGCTTTCGGCAAGATGACCGACGGGTTCGACACGCTTGACGAGATCGCGACCGTTGACACCGACCGTTCCGACCGTCCGCGCACCGAGCAGACCATTAAGTCGATTGTCGTCGAGGACTAGTCTGCGGCGGCTCGGAAGTCGCGCAGCAACCGGTGAAAGCGCCGGAGCAATTTTCGGCCGTGAAAGCCCGGCGGCAAATTTCTCGTTCGAATGAAGATAAAATTTTGTGGTTATCGTCCGCGCATTTCTACCCCGCCGTTCGTCCAATGGGACTCTCGGCTCAGCGCAAATGACCTTGAAATTAGCACTTTCCAATCAGCTCCCTCTGACGAGGGAGCTGTCGGCTCTGCCGACTGAGGGAGAGAATGGCGCTTCGATTTTTGCGAACAAATTCAGATTAAACCATAAAGCTTGCATCCGCGCATTTGTACCGCCGTTGGCGGAGGTCACGACGGAGGAAGCAAACAGATTGAAAATAGCCTTGTAAATCTGGGGCTTTGCAAAAAGGAACCGGACACCGATTGCGATACAAATTGTATCAAAAAAACGATGTCCGGTTATGGCGCGCTGCAAGGGACTCGAACCCCTGACCTTTTGGTTCGTAGCCAAACACTCTATCCAGCTGAGCTAGCAGCGCAAATATTGAATTGTTGCTGTTCAAAAGAACTATCCTTCAAACAGCTTATATATAATAACACATTTTCCCGTTTTTGTCAAGGGCTTTTTCGCTTTTTGAGAAAATTTCTTTTCGACAAACTCGGAAACGCTGCACGATAAATTTATGGGCAGAGTTTTGATAAAAGTCAAAACCCTGCCCGTTCTTGTTATATTCTTCCGTTCTTCAGCGCGAAATTTTCAAGAGCTCACCGTCTCCGGCCGCCGGTACAAGCGTGTTATCCTCTAAAGGCTTCCATTCTTTCGACACCTTGTCAAAATGCAAAAGCGGTTGCTTCGCGGTCAAACGAACCTCGCTTGCGGCCAGATAATCCTTGTTTGCAAGCAAAAACATTCCATTGTCGAAGAATCCGACCGTGGCTGAGGCGGTATCGATCCGCTCGATCTCACCGTATCCGACAAAAGGACGAACCTTTTCGGCACATTCGCCGATATGAAAGACCGCTTCGGAACGCGCGCCGACAAGCTGATCGCCGATGCTCTGCAAATCGACATTGATTCTTTGCACATCGTAATAGTGCCGACATCTTTTACCGTCCTCCGAGATCATGCCCTCTTTACAGCGCCACACATCGTCATACGGCGGCGTCCAATAGGTGAAATAGGAGAGGTAGCTCGCTCCGTAGGCCAACCCCTGGAACACTTCCCAGCGAAGCTCCGCCTCGGTCAGGTACCGATACGGGCCGTGCTCCAGCAACAGTACGATTAACATAAAGGGAAGCCCATGCCGTAAGGAGGCCTCTCGAATCTGCTCGATATTGTCAAAAAAGCCGGGGCGTTCCAACGCCAAAAACGCATTTTCGTAGATCATGCGGTCGCGCTCGTTTTCAAAGGTGTGCGAACCGAGCTGTTCGTTTTTGCAAAAATGATAATGGTCGTAGCTTATCATCGTCGGCCGAACTTCTTGAACAAACCGCTCGACATACTGCTCGTAGGTCGGCGTTCCCAACTGCTCGGGCGACGCATAATTCGGAAACAGATTGATGTACGGCTCGTGCGCCGGGTCTAAGGCCGAAAGCATGTCGCTGACGCTTCGAAGCGCCGCAAAATCGGAGCTGTTCGGCTCGTCGAACACATGGTAGTTGAACAGGGCGGGGCAGTCTTTATAATCTTTCGTGACCTGTTCAAGCAGTGTTTGTCGCTCGTTTTCCTGCTTTACGGCTCTTGTAATGCGTGCATCCTCGACGGTGCATTTCACGCCGTGCTTTTCGCAAAAGGCAAGTACTTTTTTGTTGATCTCGGGCGCATAGGACGCCGTGATCAGATTGAGCCCCGTGTCCAGCATTTCGTCAAGACGCTCTTCGGCAAGCGACCCGTCGGCGTGGAGAATGTACTCCTCGGGAATCCCATACCACAAGGTGATGGGATATTTGTTTGTGCTAAGCATGGTTGTTTTTTCTCCTTCTTCATACGTTTTAGGTGATATAAAAACAAAGCGGTGAACCACAGCCCCGTGATGATCCACGACACGGGATAGGAACAAAACAGAAAATCCAGCTCCTCGATATCGGTACACGGCCTTGCAAGCGTCATGACGATTCGCACACCGGTGTCTTCGACGAGCGTTGCGAACAAAATTCCGTTTACATGCCCGATCCCGCGTAAAGCGCCTCCGGCAATTTCCGAAACAACGCACAGAAAATAGGTGAAGCCGATGATCTGTAAACGGCGAACGGCATATCCGATCACGACCTCCGAATCGCTGAACATTCGTAGCAGAAGTGGAGACGCACGAACGATGCACTGTGTATAAATAAATCCGAAAGCAAGCGCGACCGCAAGCATCTGCCAAAAGCCTTTGCGGATGCGTTTATGATCTCCGACACCGTAGTTTTGGCCTGTAAAGGTGACGGCCGTTTGCGAAAAGGCATATAAAGCGATGTAAATGATTCCTTCCGTACTGTTCGCGGCACTTCCGGCCGCCATCGCCGTATTGCCGCAGCGGTTGACCGAGGTCTGCACGATTACGTTGGAGATGGAGATAAACGTGCTTTGGAAACCGGCCGGGATACCGATACGCACAAGAGCACCGAGAATGTCCGTATGAATACGAAGCTTTTTCCGCTCCGACCCGAACAGTCGGGTGTTTCGAAGCAGATGTCGTAAGACGAGAAAAGCCGAAACGATCTGTGAGATGACCGTAGCGATGGTCACGCCCGCGACCGCCAAAACCGTTCCGCAAACGAGCGATACGGCAATCGAGGTGTGCGCCGTTCGGGATGCTTCTTTCGCGTCCGCGCGGCCGATGGCGCGGGCTTCCAAAACACCTGCGGCGGTTGAAAGACCGAGAAAAACGTTGACGAGCATGTTGATCGCGGGGCCTGTCGCACCGACGGCCGCCAAGGCGGTATCCCCCGAAAAGCGGCCGACGGCGTAACGACCTCACCGCGGATCGAAGGAATGGGCTATACGGCCGATCTTCCCGATTCCTGCTTCGGGCCGGGGATTCGAAAAGGCTTTACGGTTCATTACTGTACAAAAGGACGCGGGTATTTGAACGGTCATTCGGTGAAAAGCGGACAGGGCTTTTTGATTCATGACGGCATGTACGCCGAGCATCATGCCGATGAAAACGACCCATGGGGACTTTTATGGATCACGCTGTACGGCGAGACGGCGGCGGAGATTTTCGGAACCTACGGCGCCGACCCGAACACCCGTATATTCGATTACGGTGCGGTGAGCTATGCGCAAGAGCTTGCTCAAAGAGTAGTCGGGGCGAAAAGCCCGCAGATCGATTCGCTGGAGCTGTTGGAAATATTTTTGAGACTGCGCTGTTACAGTCTGCCGCTCCATGTTCGAGAGAACGTGTCCGACGCACCGAGGCTGTATTTGGACTGCGCGGTGAAATACATACGAAGCAACCTGCACCGTCCGCTTCGCGTGGAGGAGTTGGCCGCCCATATCGGCGTAGACCGCTCGTATTTGTACAAGCTGTTTCGCGGAGTCTACGGCGTATCTCCCAAGCAGTATATTTTACAGGCCAAAACGGAGCTTGCCAAAAATCTGCTCATTCATACGGACATGAAGATATCGGAGATCGCAACTTCGCTCGGCTACGAGGACGCGCTGTGCTTTTCGAAGATGTTTGCCGCGCACGAGCACATATCGCCGCAGAGATACAGAGCCTCCCTTGTGCAAAAGGAGCCGCTCGGAAAGTGCGAATTTTAAGGTCATTTGCGCTGAGCCGTAAGCCCCGCCCGGCGCACGGCGGGGGGCAACGCAGAGTAACCGATTTATTTAAGCTGCACCCGCGAAAAATGCTTCGCCGGCGTCGGATACAAAGAGAGGAAGACACATTACTGCGTCTTCCTCTTTTTGATCACTTTCATGCGCGAAAATTCTTCGCGTTCCTTTTCCTCCAACGCCTCCGATATAAATCGGATTCGCTCGGTGAGCGTCGGAATCTGCACATTCGCAAGCGCATTGGCGCGTTTTTGCGTCTTTTTGACCGCATCCGCCAGACGGCAAACGTCCGTTTCCACCGAAGCAAGCTTTACCGCCAATGCCTTAGCCTTGTTGAAGCGCAGATACGCTTCGTCCAAATAAGCGTTGGTGCAGTCAAATCCGAAATACGGATACACCTTCGGTGCGGCCGCCTCAATGTCCGGCAATTCCACGCCCATCACACTGTGAGAGGACAGCGAAAGTCCCTCGTCCTCCGGAACGCTTAGAGCAAAGGTGCCGCAACGCCCGAGTGTCATTTCCGCGTGACGAAGACTTTCATACGCTTCGGCAAAGGCTTTTTCGGTATCGGCACGAACGGTTTTGGCGTCCTCGGCCAAGGATAACAGCTCCTTGATGAGAATATTCTTTTTTCTGTCCATCAGCTCATAGCCGAGTTTTGCCAATCTTAGCGACTTCTGCGCCGCCATTAAATTGCTTTTTGTCGGTACGATCCCCGCCATACGGACGCCTCCTTTTTTGCTTTTTATATACTTTTGTCTACCTCGATGAGCGACAACAGATAGGCAACAACCGCGCCTACGGCAAGTGCCGCCATATTTGCCAGACACCCGCCCACGCTTGTGAAGCTTGCAAACGGAACGATCACCACGGTGGCCGCCAACACAACGCCTGCCACCGCATGGAACGCGACGGAATAGTGCGTCTCAAACAGTCGATCCACCAACTTCGAGAAAACGATAAGCACTGCGACGACTGACGCGAAGCCGGGCACCATGACCGAAAAATCCAAATGTCCGATGCCTTCCACAAACGGCTCGTAAAGCCCGAGCGGCATGAGAAGCGTGGAAAAGCTCATGCCCGGAACGATGATGCTTAACGCCATGCATACGCCGCAGAAGCAGTACCACAGCGTGTTCGGCGCAATCTCGGCATGAAACATATGTACGCCGACCAAAATCGCAAGCGTCACGACCGCCGCCGTTCCGAAGGAGACCCACGATCGCGTCGTGCGTCCCTCTTTCCCCGCCTCTTTCAAAAGCGACGGAAACATCCCGACGATCAGTCCGATGAACAGACAGGTGGACACGGCTTCGTACTTTGTCAAAAAGTAGGCCAATACCCGTGCGACCACCACAAAGCCGACGGCCACGCCCAAAAAGACCGGCAGTACCATCGACGCATATTTTTTGAAGCTGCGGCGCGGATGAGACAGAAATTCGATGATCGGCTTATACAGTCCGAACATCACACATAACACCCCGCCGGAAATTCCCGGGAGCACCGCTCCCAGCCCCACAAGAGCTCCGACCAGCACGCGGGTCAAAAAAGTTCGTACCATTCTTATTCTCCTTTTTCGGACGCATGATAGTATTTATCCAAAAGCGTTCCGTTTACACGGTCAAGCATACGGCGCGGCAACATGGAAAGCAGCTCCCAGCCGAGGTCGAGTGTTTGCGCAAGCGTTCGGTTTTCGGACGAGCCCTGCTTGACAAAGCGATCCTCAAAGGCTTCGCCGAACTTCATGAGCAGCTTGTCATCTGCCGACAGCTCCTCCTCGCCGATGACCGAAGCAAGAGAGCGCGCCTCTCCCACCGCCGAATAGCTCGCCATGAGCTGATTGGCAAGCGGCATATGATCCTCGCGCGTGTCGCCCGCTCCGATGCAGTCCTTCATCAAACGCGACAGACTGGGCAACACGCCGATGGGCGGATAAATGCCTTTGGCATCCAGCTCTCGGTCGAGAACGATCTGCCCTTCGGTGATGTAGCCGGTTAAGTCGGGAATGGGATGGGTGATATCGTCGTTGGGCATGGTCAAAATGGGAATTTGCGTGACCGAGCCTTTCTTGCCCGCCAACATTCCCGCACGCTCGTACAGTGACGCGAAATCGGAATACAGATACCCCGGGAAACCTTTTCGGCCGGGAATATCGCCCTTGGAGGAACTGAATTCGCGAAGTGCCTCGGCATACGCCGTCATGTCGGTCAAAATGACCAAGATGTTCATGCCGCGGTCAAAGGCCAGATATTCGGCCGCCGTCAGCGCACAGCGCGGCGTAATGATACGTTCGATGATGGGGTCGTTGGACAGATTGAGAAACATGACCACGCGCCCCATGGCGTTGGCATCCTCAAAGGACTTGCGGAAATACTGTGCCACATCGTTTTTTACACCCATGGCGGCAAAAACGATGGCAAATTCTTCTCCGTCCGAGACGGTGGCCTGACGGGCGATCTGGGCGGCCAACTCATTGTGCTTCATGCCGTAGCCCGAGAAGATGGGCAGCTTCTGCCCGCGCACCAGCGTGGCCAATGCATCGATGGCGGAAATACCGGTCTGAATGAAATTCTTAGGGTATTCGCGGGAGACGGGGTTGATGGGAGCACCGTTGACGTCGCGCACGACTTCGGGATAGACCTCGCCCAAGCCGTCGATGGGGCGGCCGAGCCCGTCAAACACACGTCCCAATATTTCGGGAGACAGAGGAAGAGCGAGAGGCGCGCCTTCGAAAACCGTCTTGACGTCGGAAGCGCTTATGCCGCGCGAACCTTCAAACACCTGTAGGGTCACGCTGTCGCCCTCGATTTTGACCACACGCCCGGTGCGCTTTTCGCCGTTCGGCAACAGAAGCGTTGCCACCTCGTCAAAGGAAGCCTCCGGTGCACCGTCCACCGTGACGAGCGAACCGTTGATCTGCTCGGCTTTCAAATGGATGATTTTCATGCCATGCCTCCTCGCTTGGAAATGAGCGCGTCAAGGGCGGTATCGATCTCGTCGGTATAGTGCTCGATGAGCGACAGATCGTTTTCCGGCACGTCGTGCTTCATGGCGATGAGCTTTTCGGAAAGCCCGACGGCCAGAAGCCTTGACAGCGGGATCTGAAGCGATACGCCGTCGCGCATTTTGTGGTAATATTTGAGAATGACGCGCATCATGGCAAGCTGCTTTTTGAGCGGCACGAAAGCGTCGTTTTTACCGAAGTATTCCTGTTGGAGGAAGCCGGCACGAATGACGTGTGCGATCTCAATGACCAACTTCTGATCGTCGGGCAACACGTCCGCTCCGATGAGCTTGACGATCTCCATGAGCTTGTTTTCCTCCACGAGTAAGGCGCACAGCTCCTCGCGGCAGTCCAAAAAGTCGGCGCCCACGTTTTCGCGGTACCATGCCGAAAAATCGGGCACGTATTCGCTGTAAGAATCGTTCCAGTTGATGGCGGGGAAATGCCGCGCGTAGGCCAAATTCTTATCGAGTGCCCAGAAGCAGCGAATAAAACGCTTGGTGTTCTGTGTGACCGGTTCGGAAAAGTCCGAGCCCTGGGGGCTGACCGCTCCGATGATGGACACCGAGCCGCCCTGTCCCGAAAGCGTTTTCACGCGGCCGGCACGTTCGTAAAATTCGGCAAGTCTGCTGGGAAGATACGCGGGAAAGCCCTCGTCGGCGGGCATTTCTTCCAGTCGTCCCGAAATTTCGCGCAAGGCCTCCGCCCAACGCGAGGTCGAGTCGGCCATGATGGCGGTATCGTACCCCATGTCGCGGTAGTATTCGGCAAGCGTGATGCCCGTATACACCGACGCCTCACGCGCCGCGACCGGCATGTTGGAGGTGTTGGCAATAAGCACCGTGCGGTCAAGCAGGGGATTACCGGTTTTCGGGTCGATCAGTTCGGAAAATTCGGTTAATACCTGCGTCATTTCGTTGCCGCGCTCGCCGCAACCGACGTAAATGATGATGTCCGCATCGCACCATTTGGCAAGCTGATGTTGGGTAGTGGTTTTGCCCGTACCGAAGCCGCCCGGGATGGCGGCAGCTCCGCCTTTGGCGATGGGAAACAGCGTATCGATTACGCGCTGACCCGTCACAAGCGGCGTATCGGTCGAAAGACGTTCGGCGATGGGACGCGGCGAACGGATCGGCCAACGCTGGGCAAGCGTCAGCTCATGCAGTGTGCCCGCCCCGTCGCGAAGCTTCAAAACGGTATCCTTAACGGTATACGCTCCGTCGGGTGCGACCCATTCGACCTTTCCCGACAGAACGGGACTTAACATGGCCTTGTGCGTAATAACGGCTGTCTCGGGCACCGTCGCGAAAATTTCGCCGCCGGAAAGGGTATCGCCGACCTTAACGGTAAAGGTGGTCTGCCATTTTTTCTGCGGGTCGAGCGGCTCCGAATTTGCGCCTCGTCCGATAAACGCACCGAATTCCTTTTCCACCGCCGCAAGCGGTCGTTCGATTCCGTCGAAAATGCCGCCCATGATACCGGGACCGAGTGTGACGGACAAAGACGCGCCCGTTCCGCAAATCGGCTCTCCGGCGCGAAGGGAGGTCGTTTCCTCATACACCTGGATGGTGGTCACGTCGCGTTCGATGCGGATGACCTCGCCGATCAAGCGAAGATTTCCGACATACACCATTTCGAGCATACTCAAATTCGTGCGTCCTTTGACCGTAACGACCGGGCCGTTGACACCGTAGATCACCGTGTTTGTATTGCCGTTCACCGTTCTCACCCCTTTGCTCCCAGACCGCTTTTGCGGAGAAAGTCTTTTCGGCCGACTTCGAAGCGCGCGTCGAGCGTATCGTCGGCAACAGCTCCCGCATCCGCAAAGTATGCGCGAAGTCCGCCGATGAAGATGCTTTCATCGATTTCGAAGTCCACCCTTCGTCCGAACGCTTCCGCCAAAAGCGGCTCGTGTTTTCGATCGACCGAGCGTATGCGTATCACCGCGTCGCAGGGATACAGCTTCGAAAGATTTCGGGCGCTCTCCCGAAGAAACCGCACATAGCCGTCCGTTTCGGTAAAAGCGCAAAGTTTCTTTTCGGCTTCGGCAAACACCTCGTCCGTCACTTTTTTGCGAAGCGCGGCAAGCGCCTCTTTATATTCCGTTTCCAGCGCCGATGCCTTTTTTCCGGCATCCAAACGCTGTTTATCCTGTTCGTATTTAATCAAGCTGTCGTATTTGCCCTCGATCTCGGCTTTTAAGGCGGCAACCTTTTCGGCATACAGTCCCTCGGCTTCCGAATGCAGTTTTTCGCATTCGCGCGCCGCTTGTGCTTCGATGCTGGCTATGATAAGACCGGTACTTTCATCGATCTGCTTTTCCAAGGCTCGCACTCCTTCCTATAGGCTGATACCGACGGTCGCGCGGATATAGTCGTCGAGCGAACCGCCGCTTTCCCCGACGTTTCGACTGTCGGGAATCTCCACCACGACCGGGCGGTTCCCTGCCTTTAACGCCGCCACGCGTGTCGGGCAAAGCGTACGCACCCGTTCGGTGATGAACAGAATGCCGATCTCGGGGTCGGCGACTGTCTTTTCAAGCAACTCACACGCATCGGCTTCGTCGTGTACAAGCTGAGAATCCACACCGGCAAAGCGCATACCGACACAGGTGTCCGCATCGTCGGTAAGTAAGAAAAATTTCACGTTTTTTCCCTCTCTCGGTACTTTTTATACCTTTTGCAGGATTAAGATGGCGATAACGACGCCGTACAGAGCGATGGATTCGCCGAGTGCCACAAAGATGATGGACTTACCGAAGCTCTTGGGATCCTCGCTGGTAGCGGCAATGGCGGCAGGTGCACCGGCCGCAACGGCGATACCGCCGCCGATACCGGCAAGACCCGTTACGATACCGGCCGCAAGCAGTCCCATACCCTTGGACATACCGTCATCGTCGGCTTTTTCTTCCGTCTCGGCAACCGTTTCGGCATCGGTACCGTCCTCGGCGGGAGAAGCGAAAACCGATACGGAGGTCATGGCGGTCATAACGATCAGCGTGGCAAACAGACCGACGTTGAGACGAAGCGCTTTACGCGCAGGTGCGCCGTTCGAAACCTTCTTGAATGCCAAGACGGCGGAATAGAGAAGTAAAGCGGGGATGAGCACGAGAAGCGTGCAAAGAAGAAATGCAGTCATGATAAATTTCCTTTCCTGTTTTAAAAAAATATATTTCGGGCGGCGCGGTTTTACGCCGCTTTGGAAGAACTTTTGGAGGTTTTTTTGACACGCACCGGCGTGAACTTGCGTCCGTCGCCGATGTAGAAGCGGCTGAACATTTCGTAGTATTCCAAACGCAATGCCTGGATACCGGTAAGCAGTCCCTCAAGGGCAATGACCAAAATGTTTCCGAGAATTATGACCACGGGATTTTCGTTCGCACCCGCAAGCGAGAACACCACCATCATCATACCGGCATGTACCAAAACGAACGCGCCGACGCGAAGGAACGAAACCGTGTTACTCATGTAGGACAAGATATATTCCACAAGTTCGAAAATATTCTGGAGAAAGAAGTCCGTAAGGCTCTCGGGCTTTTCAAAGTGATGCCGGTCGATCCATTCGATGAACGGCTCCTTTATGATCAAGATCACCGCACACAGACCGATCAAAATTCCGCACACGCCGGCGTCAAACGGAGCAGGCCCCTTCATAAACGCCGACGCAAGGTTCGCACCGCAGGCATACAGAATCAAGCCGCATACGCCGTTCTGGCTGAGAAGCGCCTCGCCGAAGCATTTGCGCTTGATACAGCCCACAATGTTGAGTAGTATCGCACACATCACAAGTGCCACACCGATACCGATGGCAACGAGCAGCACCAGATTCACGCTTTCGAATACCTCGATCGGCTTTCCGCTCCACCCGAGCGCTGCGTAAACCGGGTCAAGAAAATGCTCATATCCGAACACCGAACCGAAAACAAAGCCGAATACCATGGAAGATATTCCGCAGGGCACTAAAATTTTCCCGAGCGGCATACCCTTGAGCTTCCACATGAGTGCCCCCACGATCGCAAGCACGAACCCCTGCCCCATGTCGCCGAACATCATGCCGAAAAGAATCGTATAGGTCACGGCCACAAAGGCGGTCACGTCCAGGTCGTTGTAGGACGGCGTGCCGTACATGTCCACATAGTAGGTATACGGTGCGACCAAGCGTCCCAAAAACTTTGCAAACCCGGTCATGCGTACCGGCGGACGTACCTTTAAGCTTTCGTCCGGCTCGCTGAATTCGGCGGTGACTTCCGCTTTTTTCAAGCACTGCTCGAAGGCTTTCGCATTCTTTTGCGGCACCCAGCCGGCTAAAAAGAAGTATTCCCGATTGTGGTAGGCCAGAGAACGCATTTCGAACTTGGCGTTGTCGAAGCAGAGCTTGGAGTAGTATAAATCCATACGCTGTTCTTCCTCTTGGCACAGCTTTTTGGCTTTTTCGTCCAGCGTTTCGAGCTGCTTTTTCACGACCTCGATGTTGTTTTCCAACCCCTCGATGAGCTCTCCGACCGTTCCCGTCACATCCGAACGGAACAGCTTTTGGAAAAACAGCGACGCGAACACGCCGTCCACCTCGGACGAATGCTCACGCGGAGCGAAATACACGCCCCAACACTCATCTTCTTCCACCGAGCAGGGGAAAAAGCGGATATAGGGATGCTCCTTGGCGTATTCCGAAAGACGTTCGTAAGCGGCGCGGGGCATGTGTCCGAAGCGCGGTTTGACATAGCGGCAGTCTCCGATCTCGCCGAGATCGACTTCCAAATTCTTAAAATGGCTGTAATTTTTGATCGCGTTTTGACAAAGCTCGATCTGTTCGTTCAACGTCTTTTTTTCGTCAGCGTAGTGCTTTAACCGTTCGGCAAATTCATCGAAAAACGCCGCTTCCTCGCCGATATCGCTTTCCGAGCGTGTGTGCGTGTGTACGCAAAGCTTTATGCCGGCATTTGCGGCCAAAGCCTCAAGCTCCGCCATTTTCTGCGACGCGGTGTTTTCGCCGTCAAAGGGCTTTAGCCCCATGCCGGCCGAATAAAAGCTCTCGGCCTTTTCCGGCTGGAACATCCCGGTCGCGCATATTTCCTCGAGTGCCCGATCAAACTGCTCCAAACGGCCGCTGATCTTGACGACACTCATTCGTTCGATTGCCATAGAAGTGCGAATCTTCCTTTCCCTTGTGTATTTGTCCGTCCGCCTTTAACGGATAAGAAGCGAGAGCATTTCGTCGGGGTCTGCACCGACTCCGATACCCTCGGCCAGTAAAATCAAATTGTCCGCCTCGGCGGCGTTGCACACGCTGTAGCACAAAGCCGTAAGCGCCGCGTTCGTCGAAGAAGCAAACGTCTTGCGGCAGACATCGTATATATACTGCCGTGAGAAAAATGCCGCATGAGAACCCCGTAACAGCTCGGCCGCCTTTTTGTACACGCCGTTTTCCAACGTATTTATAAACGCCTCGGGTGTTTCCGTGTGCACAAGCGTCGCGTACTCACGCTCCGAAAGGCGTGTGAGCTTCGAGCGGTAAACGTGCAGCTTTAAGGTGTCCTCGTGTTGCGGGTAGTATTTCTTGATGCGATACAGCGTCGATATCGTCAACATATCCCCCAGAGTCGCCAACAGCTTTTCGACCTCGGCATATTCGCCCGGCGCAAGCTTCTTTTTGAATTCGGCGGCTCCGCGCTCGTATAATCCCGCATACAGCAGATTTTCGGGAGCCTGATGTCCGTTTTCCGCCCCCTCGGTCAGCAGGCGGGACAGCGGTTTCTCGTAGACCGTGCCTTTTAAGACTTCGAGCACATCCTGCGGCGCGGACGCACGCTCCAAGGCATACAGATCGAACGAAGTCTTTTTGAAAAAGCCGTCGGGAATGTACATGAAATAGCTGTCCAATTCATACGCGCCCGATTGGCGCAGGCGGCGCACGATGCATTCGCATTCATGCTTGCGCAAGAAGTATTCCGAAACGCCGTTGTCGCAGAGCAACGCATATTTGTTCAAACGCTCCAGGCGCATAAGCGACATGCGCTTGACCACGCCCTCGATCTGACGGCGAGACAGCCGTCCCATCGCGCCTACCGCTTCGAACGCTTCGGCATAGGGCGTTTTGCTTTTCAGATAGGCCGTGAAATCCGACAGCTGTGAGAAGGACGCAAGCTCAGCATAGGCTTCCTCCGACAGATGCGGCACGAACATGGCCTTCGCCTTGGCATACAGCGCGCGGGACGAAAGCTCGGAAACCGCTCTCATGTGTCCTCATCTCCTTTGCCGACACGGTTGATGTTGTGCGTCATTGCGACACACACTCGCCGATAACTTCTTCGACCAGTCCGTTGACCCAATCGTTCTTTTTTCGCTCATACAGCCGTGCGATCTCCTTTTCGGCCTCATCAAGGCGTATCCGACAGCGTTCCTTGGCCTCGGTAAACGATTCTTCCTTTTCGGCAAAGGAGTGAGCGATTATATCATCGGCGCGCTTTGCATATTCTTTTTCAAGCTCGGTGCGCGCTTTCTCCAAGCGTTCGCCGATACGACCCGATTCGTCGGCCGTCCGTTCGGCTCGAAGCCTTGCGTTTTTATCCGCACGGATGATCTCCAAAAGGTTTTCATTGATCAAAACAAAAACCGCCTTTCCGGAATGCTTTCCCACGGTAAGGTCAAAAAAAGCAGCTCTCATACATGGTATGTACAAAAGCTTCCCGCTTATTCTTTTTATAAATAGGAAAGTTTTCCTTGTTGAATGCGCTTATTGTAGCACAGAATGCGGTAAATTGCAAGAGATTTTTTCAAATTTAACAAATAACCGCTTTTTTTGCCATGATATCCGCAAAACCGCGGCGAAGCGCCGCTGCAAATGTCGCGGGGGGTAAATGAAATCATTGACTTTGCTGACGCGATTTTTACTCCGTTCCGGCGGCACAAACGCCACCGCCGAAACACAAGTGATATTTGGGCTTACGCCTGCCCCTCTTGCGGGGGCAATATATACCCGCTTCGCGGAAGACAAAGTTCGGCTTACTCCGAAACTATGCTTCGCCGTCTGCCGTATGTTCGTTTCGGTGCTTGAAAAACGCGGAAAATGTGATATAATGAAAGAAAAAAGCAAAGGAGCACAGACCATGAAATTTGAACAACACTTGAAAAATCTGTCCGTCCCGCAGGGGAAAATCGACGTGATCTTAGACACGGACACCTACAACGAAGCCGACGATCAGTTCGCACTCGCATACTTACTCGCTTCCGAGGAAAAGCTGAACACGGCAGCCGTTTATGCCGCGCCTTTCTTCAACGACCGTTCGCAAAGCCCGGCGGACGGCATGGAAAAAAGCTATGAGGAAATCTTTCATATCCTGAAGCTTGTCGGCAAAGAATGCCCGGTTTTTCGCGGATCGAAAGCCTATCTGCCCGACGAAAAAACGCCGATCCCCTCCGACGCGGCAAGCGATCTGGTCAAACGTGCGCGAAACTATTCGCCCGAAAACCCGCTGTATGTGGTGGCCATCGGAGCCATCACCAACATCGCTTCGGCACTTCTTTCGGCGCCCGAGATCGCCGAAAATCTGGTCATCGTGTGGTTGGGCGGCCATGCACGTCATTTTGCGCATACCAACGAATTTAACATGGCTCAGGATATCGCGGCGGCACGTGTCGTGATGAAAAGCGGCGCGGCATTTGTGCAGCTCCCGTGCGTGGGCGTGGTGAGCAGCTTTACGGTCTCGGAGTGGGAGCTGGAGCACTGGCTGCGCGGAACCTCGCCGATCGGAGACTACCTGTGTGAAAATACGGTGCGCTACATGAAGGAACGGACACCGCACAAGGCGTGGACGAAATGCATATGGGACGTGACGGCGGTCGCGTGGTTACTCAACGATAACGACCGATTTATGACTTCGTCGCTTGAAAAGACGGCTCTCCCGACCTACGATCATGCCTACAGCTACGATGTGCGCGCACCGTTTATGCGCTATGTTTACCACATTCATCGGGATGCTTTGATGGACGATCTGGTGGACAAATTGCGTTCTCTGTAAATGGCAGCGGAAAAATTAATAAATAATGAATAATGAATAATGAATAATGAAGCCGTTTCGCTGATGAATAATGAATAATCGGAGAGAAGCACGAAACTGAACGATCAGTCACTACGGAAAGTTTGCGGGATTCTTCGCCTTGCACATAATGCGCGAAAATATGCAATGAGTTGCGGCGGTGGCGTTTATGCCGCCGCGACGGGGTAAAAATCGCGTCCGCAAACTACGGTTTTCATTTATACTTCGCCCGCGTATATTGCAGCGCGGCTTCCGCGCCGGCCGAGACCGGTGCAGAGATCAAAGCCGGGAGCGGCATGATACCGACCGTTGTTTCCCAAAATAATGTCGTCGAAAAATCTCGCCCGATAACGCACACCTCCGGCCAGCTCATACAGCTCCCGCGCCAATGCTGCCGTCGTCCTTCGCTCTTTCGCTGCCGTGCGTGCATATAATCCCGCAAAGATCGGCGCTCCCACACTCGTGCCGCAGATCGCGCGAAACTCTCCCGCAACACTGTCGTACACACTGTATCCCTCGATCGGACACGCTTCCATCGCAAGATCCGGTGTCGCACGGTATCCGCCGCTTTTCGCTGCAATCCCTTCCATGGAAGCCTGATGGTTTGGTATACCGGTATACTTGCTCGGCCCACCGCCGCCGTCCTCCCAGGCACGCGCCGCAAAGACCTGCCTGCCGCGTCTGTAGAATACCGCGCCGCCGATGCTGATGCATCCGTCCGAAGCCGAGGGATACACGACCCGCCCGCCCACATCACCGCTTGAGGCCGCAAAGACCGCCGATATACCTGCCAGCCGACGGTTGTACGCAAGCTCACCGAAAAATTCCGCACCGCCGAAGCTTGCCGAAATGACCTGCGCACCAAGCTCCGCCGCACGAAAAACCGCCCGCATGAGCGCGTCCAACGTTGCGTCCCGTGCCAAAATGAGAAGAAGCGCGGCACCCGGACAGGCGGCATGTGCCCATTGCACGTCCGCATCGCTTTCCAAGCACCAGTCGGGCAGGATTTCACCCGTTCCTCCCATCGATTCCGTCTGCACCGTCGTGCGCGGCAATCGGTAAGCTGTCGCGAAGCGGTCTAAGCCAACCTGTATGTACGGTGCGGAAAAGGCGGAGATCAGTGCGATCTTTCGCCCGCGTCCGGCATTCGGGTCGAAGCGGATGCCGTAGGTGGGGTATAAAAGAGACGGTGTGAGCGGGGAGGCGCTTTGCAGGCGGCGCACAAACGGGCGTGCCGTGGGGGAGGGGAGCGGATAGCGCGGAAGTGCGGCATGAGGGCATAGCTTTTCCATAAAGCATTCTCCTTTTTTGAGTGATACTGTTATTATATGCAAATTTCGGCGGCGAAGCGCCACCGCCGAAACTCTGATGATATTCGGGATTCGGGCTTATGCCCGATTTCCCTGCGGGAAAGTATTGCTACGGCGCGAAAGCCGCGTAAATCATGTATACCTTATGAAAATTTGCCGAAATTTTCCCGTATCGCTTGACAAAACGCAAGATACCGACTATAATTATCATAGATAAACAGTATGCTTTTATGCATATACGATTCGGAGATGATCCCCATTCTCAGTATGACAGGCTGCGGCTATGCCCGCATTCCGTCGGGTCGCTCGATTCTGACGGTCGAAATCAAATCCGTTAATTCGCGCTATCTCGATATCAATTGCAAAACCCCGCGCGTTTACAGTCGCCTGGAGGAAAAGATCAAAACCCTCATCGGCACACACGCCACCCGCGGCAAGATCGATGTGTACGTCACCGCCGAAACCGCGCCCGGTGAGTCCGATACGACGCTTGCGCTCGACGAAGGCTTTTTAAAGGGCTATTTGGCCTGTTTGTACACCCTTCGCGACACCTACGGCTTAAAGGACGATATTTCCGTCATGAGCGTTGCGCAGAATCGCGATGTTTTCACCGCCGCAAGTGCGGATGAGACAGCCGAGGAGCTGTGGAATGCGCTTGCTCCGGCACTCACGGCGGCACTGGATGAATTTTCCGTCATGAAGCGCACCGAGGGGGCTCGTCTTGCTTCCGACATGCTGGAAAAAATCGATGTGCTTGAAGCGTATGTCGCAAAGATCGAGGCACTTGCGCCGGAGGTCGTCAAGCAGTACGAAGCACGGCTCACCGAGCGAGTGGAGGAATATTTGAGTGAAAGCGAGATCGACCGCTCCCGCATCGTCGAGGAGGTCGCGCTGTTTGCCGACCGTGTGGCGGTGGACGAGGAGCTGGTGCGTTTGAAAAGCCATATTTCCCAGTTCCGCCAAATGTTAAGTGACGAGAGTGACACTCCGCGCGGCCGCAAGCTCGATTTTCTCTTGCAGGAGATCAACCGCGAGATCAACACCACGGGCTCCAAATGCAGTGACGCGGATATTGCCAAGCTGGTGGTCGAGGCCAAGAGCGAGGCGGAAAAGATTCGCGAACAAGTACAGAATATCGAGTGAAAAGCGAATAGTGAAGAGTGAAGAAGTAAAGTAAAAACGCCAAAGCGTTTTCATTGAAACAGAATTGAGCCGCAAGTCCCTATGGACCTATGGACGCGCGGCGGGGTAAGAACACGCGGACGCAAACTGCAAAATTATATCTGCATTCGGACGCGAAAATTGCCGCCGGCGTATGTAAAGAGGTTTTTATGAAGCTTATCAATATAGGCTACGGAAATATGATCAACACCGCAAAAGTCGTGTCAGTGGTCAGCCCGGACGCCGCTCCCATCAAACGATTGGTGCAGGACGCACGCGACGCGGGAAAGCTCATCGATGCTTCCAGCGGCAAAAAGACCCGCTCGGTCATCGTGGCCGACAGCGGACACGTCGTGCTGTCGGCGCTCAGCTGTGAGACACTGCAATCGCGTTTGAACGGTGACGGAGAAGAAAGCGAGGATGTCGGAAATGAACACTGAAACCAAAAAAGGACGCCTGCTCGTCGTGTCCGGTCCCTCCGGTGTGGGAAAGGGAACGGTGCTGGCCGAGCTGTTCCGATCGGGCGAGGATTACGTTTATTCCGTTTCGGCCACCACCCGCGCACCGCGTGAGGGCGAAATCGACGGGAAGAACTACTTTTTCAAAACCCGTGAGGAGTTTTTGACTATGATCGAAAACGACGAGCTGTTGGAGTATGCCGAATACAACGGCAATTTCTACGGAACGCCGCGCCGCTTTGTGGCCGAACAGACCGCGAAGGGTAAGAACGTCATTCTGGAGATCGAGGTGCAGGGTGCCATGAAGGTCAAGACCGCCTGCCCCGAAGCACTCATGATCTTTATCGCCCCCGAAAGCAAAGAGGTTCTTCGCGAACGCCTGTACGGGCGCGGAACGGAATCCGAGGGCGTGATCGCCGGGCGAATCGCCATTGCCGAGCGAGAATTGCGCGCCTGCTTGCTGTACGATTACATAACCGTCAACCGCGAGGGCGAAGCGGACAAATGCGCCGAAGATATTCGTGCGATCGTTCGTGCGGAGAGTCTTAAAACGCGTGAGCGCTTCCCCGAGGTCTGCGGATTTTTCCGTTGAGTGAACCGGTATAAACAAAACCGTCCCGTTTACCGACAATCGGTCGATAACTGTTTGACATCAAGATAAGGAGCATACGAATATGTCGAAGCCTTCCATTGCAGAACTTTCTCAGAACAACAAGTACAACCGCTATACGCTCGTCATGGCCGCCGCCAAGGGAGCGCGCTATGTCATTGACCGCGAAAACTACGAAAAAGAGCATCCCGAGTACGCCCAGTACAAGGTTTTAACCACCGGCAAAAAGCCCGAAAAGAGCGAGGAAAAGCCGGTCATGGAAGCCATCAACATGCTTCATCGCGGCGAAATGCTCATTCGGACGCACGGCGAAAACGGCGAGACCGAAAACATCGAGCTGACCGAAAAAGATAAGGAAATGATCGCCGAACAGGAAAAGGAATCGACCGGCGAAACGGAAAACGCCGAGGAAGCGGCCGAATAACCGCACGAACGACAGCGCTGCCGATCTTTCTCGATGCCATGCGTCGGGGCGGCGGCGCGTCGAACAGGCTGGATACGAAAGGGGTGAGCGTGTGCTGTTCGCCGAGGTGCGTCTCTTAGACGCTCCCTATACCATCGATAAGAGCTATTGCTACGAGGTGCCGCTGCAATTGGAGGCTCACATAAGGCCGGGCAGTGTGGTCGTCGTTCCGTTCGGCGGCTCCAACCGCACCCAAAACGCCGTCGTGGAAAGATTATCCGACCGCGCCTCCGTAAGCATCGACAGGCTCAAGCCCGTTCTCGGGATACCGGGGAAATATATGTATGTAAAGCCGGAATTGCTCGACCTCTGTCATTTTATGAGCAGCCGGCTGTTCTGCTCCGTGGGTGATGCAATCAAATGTGTTCTTCCCGCCGGTTTGGGCGTAAGGCGCACGACCTTTTATTCGGCTGTGCCCAAGGAAGAACGTCCGCCCGTCGGCGAGTCGCTCAATGTCGGGGCAAAAAAAATCCTCGACCGCCTGGAAAAGACAGGACGTATGTCCGTTTCCGAGCTTCGAAGCGCTTTCGGCACGAACGGCCCGGCCGGTGGACGCGCGTTGTGCTCCCTCGGTCTGTGCCGTTCGGAAGAGGACTATGAATGCACCGTCAATACCAAAAAAGAAAAATATATCGCGC
>CAZYFX010000019.1:18070-20868 GCA_964646725.1 uncultured Oscillospiraceae bacterium | reverse complement strand
GGAACGGTCTTTGCCGTCCCGTTCGGTTCGCGTATCGACCGATATCACATCACCTTTGACCGACACAATGCGAGCGACTACAACTGGAGCTACGGCAATTTGTACTGTTTTCGCGCGGAATCAATCAAAACAACCCCATAAAACCATACTATAAATACGGAGGAATCGAACATGTTGAATCTACCCATCGACCACGACTATCATCTGCACTCCCACCTTTCGCTCTGCTCGGACGATCCCGCGCAGACCCCCGAACGTATGCTGGCCTACGCTGAACAGAACGGCTACCACACCATTTGCCTGACCGACCATTATTGGGACACGGCCGTACCCGGTGCGGAAAGCTTCGACTTTTACCGCATTCAGAATTACGAGCACATCGCCGCCGCGCTTCCGCTTCCGAAAAGCGATAAGGTGCGCTTCTTGTTCGGCTGTGAGACGGATATGGATAAGCATTTCACACTCGGCATAAAAAAAGACACCTTTGCGCTGTTCGATAAGGTCATCATCCCGACGACCCATTTACATATGACCGGCTTTACCATCGACCCGGAGGACGACGCTTCCGAACGCCGCGCCGAATTGTATACCGCGCGTTTAAAGGCGTTGCTCTCCATGGACATTCCCTTTGAAAAGGTCATCATCGCACATCTTTCCTGCTCGCTTATGGCGCCGAACCGCCCCGTTTTCGAGGTGCTCGACCGCATTTCCGACGAAACGCTTGTCGATCTCATGACGGCGGTAGCCAAATGCGGCGCGGCGGTGGAGATCAACGAGGAGGCCTTCCGCTATACGCCCGAGGAATTGAAGCGTGTCGTTCGTCCGTTCCGCATTGCGGCCGCCTGCGGCTGCACGATGGTGCTTGGCTCGGACGCACATCATCCGAACGGTCTTGACGGCGCGAAGAAGAACTTCGAAGCCTTGTTGGCTGCCATCTGATTTAAAGTAACAGGAGCTGTATACCCATGGAATCTATAAAAAAAGTCGGACGGCTTGTCCCGGGCTTCGCTTTGGCCTTACTCATTGCCGCCGTCAGTAAGTTTTTGGAAGGGCTTATGCCCGTTCACTTGATCGGTGCGTCGGTCATTGCCCTGTTTATCGGTATGATCGTCCATTCCGTCCGAACGCCGAGCGAATTTTGGCGGCCGGGCATCAAATTCACCTCAAAAAAGGTATTGAAGTTCGCCATCATTCTGTTGGGTGCGGGACTCAATATCAAAGTCATTTTAAATGTGGGGCGCATGTCGTTGTGCGTTATGCTGTTCACCTTACTCACCTGCTTCGGTGGCGGGTATTTCATAGGCAGAGCGCTGAAGATCAACTGGAAATTATCCAATCTCATCTCGGCGGGAACCGGCATTTGCGGTGGCTCGGCCATTGCCGCCATTGCACCGGTCATCGATGCCGAGGACAGCGATATCGCCTATGCCATGTCGGCAACCTTCTTATTCGACATGGCGATGATCGTGCTGTTTCCCATCATGGGACACGCCTTGGGTCTTTCCGATCAAGCCTACGGCCTGTGGGCGGGAACGGCGGTCAACGATACCTCCAGCGTTGTGGCAGCCGGGTACGCCTTTTCGGAGGCGGCGGGCGATTTTGCCACCATGGTCAAGTTGACGCGCACACTTGCCATCATCCCGACGGTAATCGTGTTCGCACTCATCGCGGCGCATTTGAAGCGCAAGCAGACGCCGGAGCGGGATGTGAAAGCATCGTTTCGCTTAACCAAGGTCATTCCGTGGTTCATCCTCGGTTTTTTGGCTTTGGCGGGCTTAGGTAGTCTCGGCGTTATTTCCGCGTCTGTTGCGGCGGTACTTAAAGATATTAGCAAGTTCTTAATGATCACGGCGTTGGCGGCGGTCGGCTTGAACACAAGCTTTAAAGATATGAAAAAATCAGGCGCGGCGCCGATGTTACACGGTTTTATCATTTCGGCGCTTGTGGTTGTGGTGGCCATTGCGGTGGAATACGGAATGGGGCTGGTTTAAAGGACGTTTCACTGTTTCTCTTTTCTTTGACAGCGGCAAACCAAAGCATGGTAAACCGCTGTCAAAGCATCAACTTTTCGACAAATGCGGTTTTTTTTCGAAATTCACTTGACAAAGCATTTGTTCTGTGGTAGAATATAAAGGCTGTAGAAAAGAATACATTTGCCCCTGTAGCTCAGTAGGTAGAGCACATGACTTTTAATCATGGTGTCCGGAGTTCGACTCTCCGCAGGAGCACCAGAAAAAAGCACATCGAAAGGTGTGCTTTTTTAAGTGCAAATCCCTTACGGGATTCGTGAAATGTGCTTCGCGCGTGAAATATGGCTTCGCCATATGAAATGCCTGCGGGCGTGAGCATTTGTTTCATGGTAAATACCGTGGGTCGGGGCTGTTTCTTGCATCTCACATTTCAAGTGCGACGTTCATCCTGCTGTGTGTGTTCGCACTTTGTGAAAAATAGACAGATTTTGAGGCTATTTTTTTATATTTAAACCGAATTTTTCACTTGCAATTGCTTGCCGAATGTGCTATAATAAATTGTAAGTTATCTGCATGGTCTGCCATGCCTGTCATGCTTGCCGGGCTGCAAGCAAAGCCTTAATGATGAAAGTGAGGATACATATATGAAAAAAATCGGAAAGCTGGTAGCCGTTCTTTTGTGCGCCGCAATGCTCGTCGGCACGGCTGCCCCCGCCTTTGCCGCGGAAACCACCATTCCGGTGGATGTCAGTGATCTTTTTACCCCGACCACCGACGACGATTCCAAGGGTGATACCAAGGATGACACGAAGGACGATGATACCGACG
>CAZYFX010000019.1:0-17970 GCA_964646725.1 uncultured Oscillospiraceae bacterium | reverse complement strand
ATAAGTCCGATGACGGCAAAAAGGACGATGATACCGACGATAAGTCCGATGACGGCAAAAAGGACGATGATACCGACGATAAGTCCGATGACGGTAAAAAGGACGATGATACCGACGATAAAACCGATGACGGCAAAAAGGACGATTCCGACAGCAAGAGCGATACCGATACAAGCACTTCCAAGCCGTCAAGCAAGCCGCGCCCCGGCAGCAGCGGAAACAGCGGAAGCAGCAACAGCGGAAGCACCAAGACCGATGAAACGTCCGACGATACCAAAACCGACGACACAAAGACGGACGGCAAGACCGATGAAAAAACGGATGAAATGTCCGACGAAAAATCCGACGAAACCACCGATACCCCGACCGAAGAGAGTAAGGAGCCCATCGTTTATCCCGAGTTTTCCGATGTTCCGGAGAACGAATGGTACTACAACGACGTGCGTGAGCTGTCCGGCATGGGCGTGATCAACGGCTATCCCGGTAACATTTTCTTGCCCGAGGGCAATGTGACCCGTGCGGAGTTCATCAAGCTGGTCGTGACGCTTCTCTGTGAGGAAGAATTTACCGCCGACGGCAAGATTTTCGAGGATGTCGATCCGGACGAGTGGTACGGAAAATACATTTCGACCGCTTTCGTTTACGGCTTTATCAAGTTGGACGATTACGGCACGACCTTTAATCCCGACGAAGCTATCACGCGCCGCGAGGTTGCCAAAATTCTCATCAATTCCATGAACAAGTCCGCGTATGCCGATTACTTTAACGAATTGAGCCGTATCATCGGCAACTATCAGACACCGTATGCCGACACGGCCGACCCGAACATCGTGTCTCTGTACGCTATGTGCATCATGCAGGGAAGCATCGAGGGCGAAACCGGTGACCGTCTGTTTTACCCCGATACCAACATTACCCGTGCCGAAACGGCGGCGGTGTTGGTTCGTGTGTACAAATGGTTGAGCGACAGCAGCGCTTATGTCGAGGAGTTTAAGGCGGCCAACCCCGAAGCGGAGGATTTGAAGCTTTTGTATCTGCCGACAACGGCGTCCGAATTTTATAACGAATTTAAAAATGCTTGGGAAAACTCCCAAGCATTTCTGATGTATACCTATCCTTTTTCGGCCTACGGCGCGGAAATGGATCAGGTGAAGGAGCAGTGCTATCTCGGCTTTATGGCCGCCGCCGAGCATCATCCCGAATGGGGCACACACGTTTTGTCCACGCCGACCGTTTTCGAGAGCGATGAAGGCGGGGTTCTGCGCTTGGATTTTTCGTCGGCCGAGGAAAGCTTCACCTATGAGGAACTGTGCGACTTGCGCGACGCGGCCGCCGAATGTGCCGCGTCCGTGGCCGCAGAGGTGACGGCAGGATTGACCGAGCCGCTCGAAAGAGCCGACGCCATTCACGATTACTTGGTCGCGCTCGTTTCCTACGACGAAGTCTTTTCGCCGTTCGGCTACACGGCGTATGGAGCGCTCGTCAATCAAACAGCTGTCTGTCAAGGCTACAGCGGCGCGTTCAATCTGCTTTGCGCGGCTGCCGATGTGCCGTCGCTTGCGGTTGCCAATCGCACGCATATGTGGAACGTTGTGTTGGCAAACGGTGTTCTGTATCATTACGATGTTACCTACGATGACGATTTGTCGGGCACGATCTACAAGGGCGTTCCCGAGGGAGAATTCAATGCCGACGGAAAGCACGACGGCTATGTGCTTCCGACGCTCGAACTGTTTGCCGCCTAACGGCGGTTTGCATACGGAAAGGATGGTTGAACATGATCTATTTTGACAACGCCGCCACCACGCGCGTTCATGAAAAAGCCGCCGAAAAGGCGCTGTACCTGATGACCGAACTGTACGCCAACCCCTCGTCGGCTCACGCTTTCGGCTTTGAAGCGGAAAAGGAGCTCCGTGCGGCGCGAAATGCGATATCGGCCGCACTGGGATTTTCTTCGACCGACGGTTCGCTCGTCTTTACCTCGGGCGGTACGGAGGCCGACAATCTGGCGCTTCGCGGCGCGGCGTATGCGCGTATGCGCAAGGGAAAGCATATCGTGATCTCGGATTCGGAGCATCCGGCGGTGGAAAACACGGCAAGAGCCTTGGAAAAGGAGGGCTTTTCGGTATCCCGCCTTTCGACGCGCGGCGGTGCGCTCGATTTGGCACAGGCCGAATCCTTGCTTCGTTCGGATACCGTGCTTGTTTCCTGTATGGCGGTCAACAACGAGACGGGCGCGGTGTATGATATCGATGCTTTGGCACGGCTGACGCACACGCTTTGTCCGAACGCGGTCTTTCATACCGATGCGGTGCAGGGCTTCACCAAACTGCCTGCCACAGCGTGGAAAAAGGCCGATCTGGTTAGCGTCAGCTCCCACAAGATTCACGCGCCCAAGGGCACGGGTGCGCTGTTTGTCCGCAAGGGTGTTCGGCTTTCGCCCATGCAGTTCGGCGGCGGACAGGAAAACGATGTTCGTCCCGGCACCGAGGCTTTGCCAATCCTCGGCGCGATGGGGGTGGCCGTCGGGGAAGCGATGCGCGAGTTTGAACGGGACAATGCGGTGGTGAAACAGTTGAACGCATATTTACGCGAACGTTTGTCTGCGCTTGACGGCGTTCTTATCAACACGGGAACGGAAAATGTCTTGCCGCATATACTGAGTATAGCCGTACCCGGTCTGCGCAGCGAGATATTGCTTCGCTTTCTGTCCGCAAAGGGTATTTATGTTTCGGCAGGCTCGGCCTGTTCCTCCAAACATGCCGACAACCGTGTGCTTGCGGCGTTCGGACTTTCCGACGCGCTTGCCGACAGCACGCTTCGTTTGAGCTTTTCGGCCGACAACACGGTCGAGGAAGCCGACATGTTTGTCGCGGCTCTGTCCGATGGCATGAATACGCTCATACATACGGCGCGATAGAAACGCGGGTACGGCCTATGTTTTTGGATACGTTTTTGTATCGCGGAAAGGATAGGTTTGTATGCTCGACCGACAAAAATACGCACCCTTTTCTCTCGAAACAGCGTTCGTTCACGGATACAGCGGAAGCGATCCGCAGACCGGCGCTGTTTCTTTTCCCATTTATCAGACCGCGACCTACCGCAATCCGTCGCTCGAAAAGATTCCGCGCTATTCCTACACCCGCTGTGGGAATCCGACGCGCGAGGAGCTGGAAAACACGGTCGCTCTCATGGAGGGCGGCTGTGCCGGCTTTGCCTTTTCGACGGGACTTGCGGCGGTGCTTGCGGTCTTTTCGCTTGTCAAAAGCGGTGAGCATGTGCTCGTTTCGGAGGATATCTACGGCGGGACGTACCGTCTGATCGAAGAGATCTTACGGTCGCACGGGATTTTGTTCGAATATGCCGATTTTACCGATCCCGACGCATTGGCTTCCCGCATTCGTCCGAATACGCGAATGCTGTATGCCGAAACGCCCACAAATCCCATGATGCGCGTGGCGGATATCGCCCGTGTCGCGTCGATCGCCAAAGAATCGGGCGCGATTCTCGTCATCGACAACACCTTTTTGACGCCGTTCTTTCAACGGCCGCTGTTGCTCGGTGCGGATATCGTTCTGCACAGCGCCACAAAGTTTCTGTCCGGTCATCACGACACCATGGCGGGCGTTGTTGTCACGAACGACGAGGCGACAGCCGAACGGCTGTCGCTTATTCAGCGCACCGAGGGCACGGGCCTTGCGCCGTTTGACTGCTTCATGGTGCTTCGCGGCATGAAAACACTGGCGCTTCGCATGAAACGTCACGAGGAAAACGCGGTAAAGCTTGCCGCGTGGCTAAGGGAAAATCCGAACGTGGAAACGGTATATTTCATCGGCCTTCCCGACCATCCGTCGTATGATGTGACCGTGCGTCAGAGCGACGGCTTCGGCGGCATGCTGTCCTTCACGCTTAAAGACACGTCGCTGGTCGAACGGGTGCTTTGCGGCGGACGCCTGGTCGCCTTTGCCGAAAGCTTGGGCGGTGTGTCCACGCTTGTAACGTATCCCATGACCCAGACCCATGCGTCGGTTCCGAAAGAACTGCGGGAGCGTTTGGGGATCACCGAGCGGCTCATTCGTGTATCGGTGGGTATCGAGCCGTTCGAGGATATCGTGCGCGACTTTGAAAGCACGTTGGGAGGCACGGTATGAGCATTCGTTTTACGAAAATGCAGTCAGGTGGCAACGACTATGTGTATATCGAAACCTTTTCGCAGTGCGTCGAGCATCCCGAGAGTCTGGCCGTGCGTCTGTCCGACCGTCATTTCGGCGTGGGCGCGGACGGACTTATCACGGTGGGTGCTTCCGACAAAGCGGATTTTCGTATGCGTGTGTTCGACCCGGACGGAACCGAGGCCGAGATGTGCGGCAACGGCTTGCGAAGCGTCGCAAAATTCGTATACGAAAAGGGCTTTACCGATAAGACCGTGTTTACGGTCGAAACACTCGGCGGTTTAAAAAAGGTTTTCCTGACGCTGAACGGAGAAACCGTGGAAAATATCACCGCCGACATCGGGAAACCGATCTGGGATGCCGAACGAATCCCGACCGTTTCGCCTGTGTTCGAACGACCCGTTCACGCGGACGGACGGCTGTTCTTTCTCACGGCGCTGTCGCTCGGCAATCCGCACGGCGTATGCTATTTGGAGCACGAGGAAGATTTGGAAACACTCGATCTGCCGCGCTTCGGGTCGGCACTTGAAAATCACACGCTGTTTCCCAAGCGCGCCAACATCGAGTTTTGCAAGGTGCTCGACCGACAAACGCTGTCCGTGCGTTCGTGGGAGCGCGGAACAGGGGAAACGCTGTCCTGCGCGACGGGCTGTGCGGCCTGCGTGGCGGTGGGTGTGCGTCTCGGAAAGTGCGACGAACGTGTGCGTGTGCTCCAGCGCGGCGGCATGACCGAGATCGAGCAGAGAGACGGCAGACTTTTGATGACCGCGCCGTCCTATACCGTGTTCGAGGGCGTTTTCGATGTATTCGATGAGGGAGAGGGGGGCAATCGGTGAAGCGTTCACGCGTTTACGAGATTTTAAGAGAAGATTTTTTGCTTGAACCGTCCATCGCTTCGGATAAGGCGACCGACGGAGAAGTGACGGATGTGGCCTACGATTCGCGGCGTGTGCGAAACGGCTGTGTTTTCACGGCACTTTGCGGCGCAAGACTTGACGGTCACGCCTACATTCCCGAGGCGGTGCAACGGGGAGCGGCGGCCGTGGTCTGCGAAAGTATCGAAGCGTTTGAGTTGTACCGAAAGCGATTTTCGCACATTCCTTTTTTCTGTGTAAAAAGCACCCGACGGGCGTTGGCGCTTCTTTCGGCCGAATATTTTTCGCACCCGGCCGACCGTCTGACTCTCATCGGGATCACCGGAACCAAGGGAAAGACCGGCACGTCCGTCATGCTGGCCGCCATGCTCAGGCAAAGCGGCATCGACTGTACGTTAATCGGAACAAACGGTGTTTATTACGCCGATGTACACGAGGATAGCGAAAATTCCACGCCCGAAAGCTACGAGCTGCACCGTATTTTTGCCGAAACGGTCGCGCGTGGAATCGGTGTATGTGTTATGGAGGTTACCTCACAGGCGATCAAACACGAGCGTGTGTATGGGTTGACCTTTGACACGGCGGTGTTTACCAATCTTTCGCCCGATCACATCGGAAAGGGCGAGCACCCCGACTTCGAGGATTACCGCGTCTGCAAGGAGCGTCTTTTCACGGTGTGCCGTCGGGCGCTCATCAATGCCGATGACGAAGAAGCGGCGCGGTTACGAGCCCTTTCGGAAGCGCGGCACATACCGTATCAGAACTTTTCGACCGAGGATCCGAGCGCCGATTTTTACGGCTGTGACGAGCGGTACTACACCGAAAAATCGTGCATGAAAACCGAATACACGCTTGTCGAGCGCGGTGGAGAACGCGAAAAGCTCACCGTATCCGTGCCGGGACGTTTTGCGGTGTACAACTCATTATGCGCCGCCGCTCTGGCGAAAAGTCTCGGCGTATCGCGCGAAAGTATTCAAAAGGCTCTAAAGACGGTTCAAATACGCGGGCGCACCGAAGCGGTCGAGCATCCGAAGGCGCGCTGTCCGATCCTGATCGATTATGCGCACAATGCGCTGTCTGCGCAAAGTCTGTTCGATGCGGTACGCGCCTACCGTCCGAAGCGTATCTTATGTGTATTCGGCTGTGGCGGAAACCGTTCGCGCTTACGTCGCTTTGCCATGGGGGAGATCGCCGGGAAAAACGCCGATCTGTCGATCGTTACGTCGGACAATCCGCGCGACGAGGATCCCGATGCCATTATGGCGGATATTCTGACCGGGCTTTCCCGCACGCACGGGAAATATCGTCTGATACGCGACAGGGCGGCGGCTGTCGAATATGCGCTCGAGTGTTCGCGCGAGGGGGACATCGTTTTACTCATGGGTAAGGGACAGCAGACCTTTGAGGAGGTGGGCGGGGTGAAATATCCGTTTGACGAGCGCGAGGTCGTTCGAAAATATTGGGATTCGCTTTAAAAAAAGCTATTTACCGCATAACAGCGGTTCTTTCCGTTAAAAATAGAGATGTAAGAAGAAAAGGAACATCAAACATAAAAAAGCGGAGAGTGAAGAAAGTGAACGTGAGAAGAGGAGATATTTATTACGCCGATCTCAGTCCCGTGGTAGGCTCCGAGCAGGGCGGTCTGCGGCCGGTACTTATCGTGCAGAACGATGTGGGAAACCGCTACAGTCCGACAGTCATTGCCGCCGCCATTACCAGCAGAACCTCCAAGAGCAAGCTTCCGACGCATATTGAGGTATTTGCCGACCGATGTGGGCTTGCCAAGGATTCGGTGATTTTACTTGAGCAGATACGAACCATTGACAAAACGCGCTTAAAGGAAAAAATGGGGCATTTGGATGAGACGGTGATGAACCGTGTCAACAATGCCATTACGGTAAGCTTCGGATTGGGAACCGAGCCCCCTCAATTCATCGGTTAGGCGCGGAAGCCGCGCTGCAAATGTCGCGACCGAATCTATATAAAGCGATAAAGTTTCGTCCGCGTGCTCTTACTCCGTTTCGGCGGCATAAACGCTACCGCCGAAACTCAGTGCGAGTACCAACCTGTTAGAATCGGTTAGGCGCGGAAGCCGCGCAGCAAATTTCGCGGGAAAGTTTGATTAAATTATAAAGCATTCGTCCGCGTGTTCTTACCTCGTTTTGGCGGTATAAACGCCACCGCCGAAACCAAGTTAAAAATCGAAACAAATAAGTTTGTGCCCACTCAGCGGCTCCCTCTGACGATGGAGCTGTCAGCATAAGCTGACTGATGGATTGTGCGGCGAAGCGCCGCTCCGATGTAGTATAAACCGCTTTCCTTTCGGGAAACGCTCTATGTTACTCTGACGAGTGACCGACAAAGCGCCTCAGTTAAGAATTGTATTGCCGACGCTAACCTTTTCAGAACAAACAGAGAGCTGTCTCCGCTAAAGTCGAAGACAGCTCTCTGCTTTTAAATTGTTTTATTCGTCCTCATATGCGGCGTGAATCTCGAAAATCTGTGCATTACCGCTCGAATCATGTGAAACCTTCCAATCGGATGAATCGGAATCGCAATCCATAAAGACCTGAATACGGACGTCCGGGTCATTCGTTGAAAAGGTTACACAGGCCATGGTGTCGAATTGTTGGCTGACAGCCGATTCCGAATGGATCTCATAGGCTTCGGAAAAAGCACCGCTTGCCGCCGCATAGGCTGCATCCGTCAGAGAAACAGAAGTGTGAGTCGTGCCGCTGTTTGTCGTGAGCGCGGCTTTTTCCGTTTCTTCGGGCAGAGCGGAGTTATTGCCTGCGGTGTCCGCACTGTCGGACAGGAGTTCACTGTCGGAGGTGGATTTCTTTGTGTGCTCGGCATCATTGTCGGCATTGGCAGCACCCGAAGAACTTGTACTTCCCGCGCCTCCGCCTCCGCTCGAATGCCCCGAGTCGGAAGCATCGGTGCTGTCCGCCGACTTTGAAAGGCTTTCGTTCGATGCTTCGTCGGAAGCCGAGGATGGAGCGGCGGAGAGGCTTGCGTAGTAAACGGAAGGAGTGGTAGTGTCATTCGCAGAAACGGACGGCGCGATGTCACCTGCTTTGTCGGAAGTGTTCGATGTAACGTCCGCGTCGGATTTTTCGGAGTCCGAGGCGGTCTCGGCAGTCATCTGTTCCGCTGCGGCGCTTTCCGTTTCGAATGCGCTTTCGGTACTTGGTACGCTTTTTTGGGAGGGGGCTTCGGTACTTTGGGACTTTTTCGCATCTTGGCTCTTTTGGCTCTTTCGGTCGTTTTTGTCGGCCGATGCCTTGCTTTGCGAAGCCGAGACGCTGTCCTTATTCTTTTTCTGTTGTGTGTCTTTGTCGGCCGATGTGCCTAAAGAGGATGCGTCAAACAACAAGCTTCGATCGTCGGCTTCCGAAGCGTCATCCGATTCGAACTCGGTTTCGGGAAGGTCTTCGTCTGCATAGTCCGCTTCGTTCTCCGGCACTGCCTTCTCTAAAGTCGCACTGCCGTCAAGCTCTTCTTCGGCAGAGCCGTTTTCGACCGCCATGTCGGACATGTCGGAAGCATCGGAAGCATACATGGAAATGGCGTGATCATTGCCCTTGCCCGCATCAAACAGACCGAGAATGGTCGGCGCTGCCATGACGACCAGAATGACGCATGCCGCCGCAAGTCCCGCGTGTCGAAAGACGGCCGGACGACGGGCAAAGGAGGCGTGCCCGAACAGAGAGCTCTGCACGTCGATCTCATTCATGACGGAATCGGCAAGTCCGACGCCGTCCCGAACCGTGATCGCTTCGCCGAGATCCTTTAAGGAATCGGCTAACTGTTGTGTTTCCGCTTGATAGCTGCGGCAGAAGGCACAGTTTTCAAAATGCTTTTTCTGTTCGTCGGTCAGGCTTTTGTTTTCAAACAGGGCAAAACGGGTCTGTTCGCACAAAAGCTCTTCTTCGGAAATGTTCGGCGGCAGTTCGCCTTTTTTCTTCTTCATATCGGCACACCTCCTTTCGGCTGTTCGTATCGGACTTTACACATATAAGACGTGATGAAACAGAAAAAGTTCCGCTCAAAAGTAGTTTTTTTCCTGCAATTTTTTTCGAAGCGCTTCACGCGCACGAAACAGACGGGATTTGACGGTTCCGGACTCCAAGTGCAAACGTTCGCCGATCTCGTCGTATGTAAGACCGTTGATGTCGCGAAGCATAAGGATCTCGCGATGCTCGTCGTTCAGTTCTTCCATCGCATCGTATAACAGATCCTTTCGTTCGTTTTTCAAAAGGCTCTGTAACGGATCGCCGCTTGGGTCGGTATCCGGCAGAGCTAAAATGTATCGGTTGCCGTCCTCGTCTTCGGCATCTATGCTGAGTGTGCGGTGTTTTTTCTGACGGCGCAGAAAATCCAATGCTCCGTTTCGTGCAATGCGATACAGCCAGCTTGAAAAGCTGCTTTCGCCTTTGAAGGAACCGATGGAATGGTACAGTTTTAAGAACACCTCCTGCGCCACGTCAAAGGTATCTTCGCGGTTGCGAACGACGGCATACACGGTGGTGCAGACATATTTTTCGTATTTTCGAACCAATCGCTCAAAGGCGGCTTTGTCGCCGTCGGCGGCCAGAAAGGCGTCGCGTGTGTCTTCCGGCAACGTTTCATCGTTCGTATGCTTGGCGGAAGGATGAAAAAGCATGACTGCACCTCTTTTCTTGCGTTGTTTCTTTTAGTATACCACGTTTGCGGGATAAATTCAATACATTTTTTAAAAAATTAAAGGAGCACTTAACATTTTGTCTCTACGAAAAAAACGGAGCCATACCGCTTTCGGCGGACAGCTCCGCTTTACGGGAGATCTGTATACGACGCACTGCAGCGCTTATGCCTTTGTTTCAAGAATACGCCGCAACGCGAACATCACACCGATTTTTCCGCTTTCATACGTCAGTCCCCCCTGCATGTATACCGTGTACGGTGCGATACAGGGGCCGTCGGCCGAAAGCTCGATGGAGGAACCTTGTGTGAACGCACCGGCCGCCATGATGACGGGAACCGCATAGCCCGGCATTTGCCAGGGCTCGGGCGTGACATGCGAATCCACCGGCGCACCCTCTTGAATGCCGCGGCAGAAGGCAAGCAGATTTTTTTCCGAGCCGAGAGAAACGGTCTGGATGATGCAGTGCCGTTCCTCGTCCGATGCGGGGCAGACAGCAAAGTCCTCGTTTTCGAAAACCTTCGCCGCAAGAGCCGCCGTTTTCAAGCTCTGCGCGACGGTGTGAGGAGCATAGAAAAGCCCCTTGTACATGTTTTTGGTCTGACCGAGCGTCGCGCCGCCCTCCGCGCCGATGCCGGGGCAGGAGAGACGGTAGGAGCACAGTTCGACCGCACGGGCACTGCCTGCCAGATATCCGCCGGTCTCGGCCATGCCGCCGCCGGGGTTTTTGATGAGCGAGCCCATGGCCAAATCCGCACCGTAGTAGGTCGGCTCATGCTCGTCGCAAAATTCGCCGTAGCAGTTGTCCACAATGACGAACACGTCCGATCGAACGGCCTTTGCGGCACGAACCGCTTCGCCGATCTCGGCGGCCGAGAGGGTTTTGCGCACGGCGTAGCCCTTGGAGCGCTGGATAAAGACGACCTTGACCGAGGGGTCTTTTTTCAAATATGCGCACATGGCTTCGAGATCGATACAGCCGTTCGCATCCAATTCCTGTGCGGCATATCGAACGCCGAAATCGGCCAGCGAACCGTTCCCGCTTTCTCCGCGCAAGCCGATGACCTCCTCCAAGGTGTCGTAGGGCTTTCCGGTGACGGAAAACAGCGTGTCGTTCGGACGAAGAAGTCCGAATAAGCCGATGGCGAGCGTCTGCGTTCCGCTGATGATGTTGTGGCGCACGAGCGCCGCTTCGCACTCAAAAACGTCGGCGTAAATGGCTTCCAGCTCGTCGCGGCCGCGGTCGTTGTAGCCGTAGCCGCTGGACGGCATGAAGTAGCTTTCGGCCACCTGATGCTTACGAAAGGCGGCCATGACTTTTTTCTGATTTTCAAAAGCGATTTTGTCGATTCGCTCGAATATTTTCTTTTCGAGAAGTTCCTTTTCGGCTTCTTCGATGCGGCGTTCGACAAGAGTTTGCGTTTCCATGTTTGATACTCTCCTAACTGTCAGCGGGGTAGCTTTTTCAAAAGAACAGCTGCCTTTAAGATGGCGGTTTGCGTTTTGGCGTCCCTGATCTCACCCGCAAGTACCATATCAAGCGCCTTCTCAAACGGAATTCGCTCGATGTTCAAAAATTCGTCTTCGTCCGGCGCGGTCTCGCCGTAGGAGAGTCCCGTAGCCAAAAACATATAGATCACTTCGGCGCAGTATCCGGGGGAGGGGTAGAGCTCACCGAGAGAGGTGTATTCTCTTGCGACCGTTCCCGTTTCCTCTTTCAATTCGCGTTTTCCGCATTCGAGCGGAGCTTCGTCCGCACGGTCACGCTTGCCTGCGGGAATTTCAAGCAGAAGCTCCTTGTACGGATAGCGAAACTGACGCACGAACAGGATTTCGTTTTCGTCGGTGAGCGGCAGAACGCAAACACCGCCGGGATGCTCTACGACTTCGCGCATACTTGTGTGTCCGTTGGGAAGCTCAACGCCGTCGCGGCGCACACGGATGATCCTGCCCTCGTAAAGATATTCTTCGGATAGAGTTTTTTCTGTAAGTTCCATGTGAATCTCCTTTAGTTTTCTTTCAAAATGTTCGAAGCCGTATCGCTTCGCGGCGTGTAATCAAAATTGGGAACATAGCCGTCCCGAGCGCTGCTTCGTTCCTGCAAAAAGCCGACGCGAAAGCCGAGAGAAGCGGCGTGTTCGGTCACGCGCCGATATTCGAGCGTGGTCGTGCGGCGGTTGATCTCGGGAAAGACAGCACATGCCGACGTGGGAACGTATTGGTTCATTAGGCTGAGCGCGAAGCGCCCGACGTCGTAATGCGCCGCCAAATAGTCGAGTATCTTCATGCTGTCGCGCGAAAGCGTCGGCAAAACCAGGTGCCGCGTCAGAACACCGCGCGTCATATGCCCGTTTTCGTCAAACACGGCGTAGCCGACCGAGGAATACATGGTTTTCAAGGCGGCACAGGCCGTTTCGAAGTAGTCGGGTGCGCGGGAATAACGTGCGGCCGCTTCGCTCGAACAGTATTTGAAGTCGGGCAGAAAAACGTCGATGTATCCGTGAAGCATTTGCAGGGTATCGACTTTTTCGTAGCCGCCGCAATTGTAAACAACGGGGACGGTCAGACGGGCTTTAACAAGGTCGAGTGCGCGGCGTATCGCGTCGGTATAATGCGTCGGCGTGACTAAATTGATGTTGACGGCGCCGCTGTCCTGCAAGCGCAGAAATTCATCCGCAAGCGTTTGTACGGATATCGGCGTTCCCTTTTGCGCACGGGAAATTTCATGGTTTTGACAGTACACACAGCCGAGCGGACAGCCGGAAAAAAAGACGGTTCCGCTTCCCGCACCGTAGGAAAGGCAGGGCTCCTCCCAGGCATGAAGCCCCACACGCGCAAGAAGAATGTCGCGCGGAGCGCGGCAAACGCCGACAGTCTTTGCTCGGTCGATGCGGCAGGAACGCGGACATAATGTGCAGGGTTCGGACAAGCGGATCGCTCCTTTGAGGTTTTGTCTCTTCATTATAATACATAACTGCAAGCGGATATAAGAACGGTTGCAAACATTCTGTAAATTTTGTTTTCGAAAAGTGTCGAGTCGGAGGAGATGTATGTTTGTGTCCGACCGAGCTCGAAATGAAAAATTAAAAAAGGAAAATGTAATTATCCTATTTTGAGGGCTTGCAAAAATCCGAAAGCTGTGATATAATTAATTCATACCGAGCCGAAAGCCGCTTTACGAACGGCAAAAAGTCGGTCGGCTATTTCGAAGGGGATGTTTATATGACAAAACGCAATTTTCTTCCCGTATATACGCTCAGCGAAGAATTGATCAATTCCATTTCGCACGGCGTAGGTACCTGTCTGTCGATTGCGGCGCTCGTTTTGTGCATCGTTCGGGCGGCAGTCAACGGCACGGCGCGCGGCGTGGTTTCGGCTTGTATTTACGGTGTTTCACTGACCATGCTGTACATCATGTCTACGCTGTATCATGCCATCACCAACCGAACGGCGCGAAAGGTTTTCCGTGTGTTTGACCATACTTCGATCTTCTTTCTGATCGCCGGAACGTATACCCCCATCACCCTTGTGACCTTAGGCGGCGCACTCGGCTGGACGCTGTTCGGCATCGTGTGGGCAGCGGCGGTCTTGGGGATCGTTCTCAATGCGGTAAGCATCGAGAAATTCAAGAAATTCTCCATGATCTGCTATGTCTGTATGGGTTGGGCGTGCCTGATCGGAATTAAGACCATTTACGAGAGTATGCCCGGAAACGGTTTTCTTTTCCTGCTTTTGGGCGGTCTGTTTTATACGGTCGGCATCGCCTTTTATGCGCTCAAAAAGTACAAATACATGCACTGCATATGGCACTTTTTCGTGTTGGCGGGCAGTATCATGCATTTCTTCTGCATATACGGCTACGTTCTTCCGACTAAGTTATATGCATAGATAAAGAAAAACTTCGGAGGTCAAGCATGGAAACTTGACCTCCTGTTTTTGAAATATCGGTTTGTTTTTCGAAATATTTTGACAAACCGTTTTGCTTCTGTATAATACTACATGGGTGAGCACCTATCGTCAGGCTGAAAGGCCTGATATTTTGTTTTTGGGGGAAGCTTCATGTCATTATCCATGCTTTGGTCGATCGTACCGTAGGGGTAAACGCGAACAAGCGCGTCGCGCCGAATAAGCGTCGGCTGTTCTTCGAGATGTTTGACGGAATCGAGCACTTGGTTCACGTTCGGTAAGGTGCAGACCGTGGTATAGCCGCCGTGCGCGGTTGCAAGAGAGCCTGTATAAGAAAAGCCCGGCCCACGAAAATGCACATGCACATCGCTAAAGTCGGGAAAAGGCAGTGTTCGGCTTTAACGGAGCGGGGGAGAGCAAAATTCAGAGTAGATGCACATCACAACAAAGAGGACGAACCCTTGTGTTGGTTCGTCCTCTGTAAAGGTCAAATTGCGTTGTTTAATCTACTTTAAACGCTTCGCACATCGGCTTCGCTTCCTTCAAAATCATGACCTTATCGCCTTTTGCAAACGTAAATCCGTCTGCCCCGACTCTGACAGCTTGCGCTTGCGTGACCGTGATCTTGGCGACTTTTACGGTCGTCAAACGCTTGCCCGTGAAGCGTGCCAAAACAACCGTGTAAGTCCCTGCCTCGTTAAGCACAACCGTCGCATTCTTTTTGTCCGTATCGATTCGCAGGATTTTACAGCCGTCGATTTCGTTGCGGTAGACGTATGCGCCGTTGTAGGTATCGCGGTAGACCTTCGCGTCGTTAAAGCCGGGGAGTTCGTCCGTTCCGATGATTTGCCCCCAAACGCTTTCGGTTTGTTCCGACTTCAGGAGATATGCCACCTCACCCGACGCAAACGCTTCGGTGTCCTTAGCAACGGTTTGGTCTGTGCCGTTGCCCATTCCTGCGTCCGCCGTTCCGATAAAGTAATAGCAGTTGGTAACGGTCGTAAGAGCTTGTGCGCCTAAAATATTTCCGTAGTCATAGACCGCATATCCCGTGACAGCGCCCTTATTTGTGCTTCCCGTCACCGTTCCGGTGTTATAAGAATTGGAAATGGCGATCTCCCGCACGCCGTCGGTCGGAGCTCCCGCTAACGATAGCCCTCCCGAGGAGGTACTCGAAGAATAGTTCAAATAGGCATATCCCACAATTCCGCCGATGTTTTCAGTCCCGCCGACCGCTGCCGTATTATAGCAATCCGAAACGGCAAGGGACGAACCGTCGGAAGTGGTTACGGTGGTTTCCGTAATGGTAAACTTTCCCGTAGACGGGTCAATGCCGGGGACGTTTTGCTTTACGGCTGTGGTTACGGCGGTCACATTGGCAGAGCCGACAATACCTCCGACATTGCTTGCACCGTTTACTTTTCCGCTGTTCGCACACGCTCCGACTGTTGCCGCAACGCCGCCCGAAACATCCGCACCGCCGAGCAGGCCGCCGACTTTGTCAGTGCCCGTGACCGTGCCGCTGTAGGTACAGTTTTGGAGCTTGAAGGCCGTGTTGTCAATGAATATCATCACATCCTGGTCGGTAAGATAAGCACAGCCCACCAGTCCTCCGACATAATCGGAAGCGCAGACCGTCGCGTCGGAATGACAGTTTGTAACGGATACGCACACGAGATTCTTCGTCACAAGAATATCCGAGCTTTCTTCCGTTTCCGTCGGCATAGGCTTGACATACCCGACAACCGAGCCGACATATTTGGTTCCTTTGAAATAGGAATTTTCTATGTTCAGATTTTTGATCGTCGCCCCACCGCTGACATAACCGAACAAACCGACGTAATCGGAATTGCTGTTGCAATACAGTCCCGAAACGGTTTTTCCGTTGCCGTCAAACGTGCCCGTATACGCGTAGGAGACTTCTTTCGCGGCTATCAAACCGGTAGATTCTTCTTTTTCGAACTCGACGGTTACAAAGCCGATCGGTGTCCAGGTTTCGGGCGTTTCGCTTTCTTTCGGTGTATAGCTTCCGTCGGCGGAAAACGTACCGGGATTTACGGCTATGTCCTCCATCAGCTTGCCGCAAATATCCGTGTTTCCGCTGTTGACCATGCTACGGAAATGATTTAACTCATGGATATTGTATATTAAGTACGGACTTTCGCTTGTTCCTTCGCCCTCAAATCCGACGAGCACCGAAACGTCGCAAAAATCGCTCGAAACATCGGTGTAATAATCGCCGTTTATCTGCTCGTTGAACAGCTTCAAGGAGTATAAGCCCCGCTCAAGCCCCGAGGGAAGCGTGACATCGACCGTGCCGCTTGCGTCGCTTTCGTCGGTAAGAGCCGCGAGCTGACCGTAATACAGCACCTCGCCCGCTTCATCCGCAAGCATCGCCGAGATATATTCGTTTCCGTCCGCACTTGTTACCGCGTTCTCGTAATGAAGGGTAAGCGTTTTGCCGCTATCGATAGCCGCCGTTTTCTCGGTAACGGAAAAGGTGCGGCTCGTATCTTTCAGGGTCAGTTTGTACTCTTTACCCGAGCGTTCACCGTTGGGTAAAAGCCCGAGTTTTTCCGTTTGCTTGCCGCCGGAGGCGGCTGTGCTGAAAAGTACCCGAGAGGCGGTCAGATAAAAGGCGGGACGGACACCGCATTCGGACGAAACTTTCCCACCGTTACGTCCGAGGGTCGGTATTTCGTCCCATACATACTCTGCATAGTTTTGAAAAACAGCAGGTGAGCGCAGCCACCAGTTTGAGCTGTAGTGCATTTCTTTAGAGGTACCTATTTTGGACGCTGTATAATCGGAGGCGATTGCCCATCTTTTTTCGTCGGCAAACCAATCGGCGGTTTGCGTTTCGGGAATCGAAAGCAAAAACACGCGGTCATCGGTATCGTCTCCTCCGACCGAACTGCCGTTACTGCCGGCACTTTCCGAATAATTTCCGTCGGTTTTCAAGGTTGTCAGAGCAATCGCTTTTTTCTCACTGCTTGTAAACGCCGTCCCATAGAATCCGCTTGTATCGTTTTGGTTCAACCATGCACGTAAAGTGCTCTGCGCCCATGTTATATCGGTTTCGGTTTCGTTGTACGGCTTGGCGTCCAAAACCTTATCGGAGAGAAACAGGGCTTTTCCGTTTTGCATATTCAAAACGCCCCAACTGACGGGATCTGTGTTGTAGCCGTCGTTTCCGTCGGACGATTGTTTGTACGAACCGAAATACACATGGCTTTTTTGCCCGCCCTGCAAGGCCGATGTGCCCAAGAACAGGTTCTTTTCGGTTTTGATTTCCAGGGGTACATCATCAAACGCGCTTGCATACCCGGTTGCGTTTTCGACACCCGGATCTTCAAAAAAGAATTTCAGTGTGTAGGTGCCGTCGGCCAGATCGGAGGGAATCGTAAGATTCATGCTTGATGCTGCGACAGCAACCGAGCTTTGCACTTGCGCGAGTTGCCCGTAGTACAAAATCTCGTTGTCGGAGTTGACCAACAGAACCGAAACATATCCGACGGCATCTTTCCCCTTTTCATAGTTTCTGATGGAATAATTCAACGTTATCGTATCGTTTCGCGTTGCATATACCGCATTCTCGAAAATCGAAAAATTATAGTAAGTGTTCGAGACGATAAATTTATATGTGCTTCCCGTATAGTCCCCGTTTTTTTGCAGCGTTCCGACGTTCGACTCCGTGTAGGTCGCGGGAACGGTAAGAACGACTTTTGTTTTGTTTACGTTCATGGCCGGTCGATAGAAGAAGTTTTTTTCTGTTTTGGTCTCTTCGGAGAAATACCCGTTTATGTTAATATAATACACCTTGTTGTCCGTACCGGTCGGTGTGCGCAGCCACCAATTGACAATGGTCGAGCCACCAAGTATTTTTGTGTTTTTTCGTTGGTTCTTTCCCATATGGTTGGCGGCTTCTTCGTATGAGAGTAAAAACACTTTATCGCCGGACAAAGCTTGCCCGTCGGTGCTGTCTGTACTTGTATTCAAAATAGCACTCTTTTCGGAATTTGAAAATGCGTTCGAGATAAATGTGCCGTTTAAAAACTCCCGTGCCTTGCTATTTAACCAGCCATCGTCATTCGAGTCTGCAAATTTTCCTTTTTTTACAGCGTATGTAGACAGCAAAAATAAAGCATTCATACTGTCCACGGAATTGTCGATGTAGCTGTATGTTACGCCTGTTCCGCCGTTTCCGTTTGTTCTGAGTACGTCCCACTTTACGCGATATTCGTTATAGTATCCGAAATAAACGGAGTCACCCTTTTCCACCACATCCGCTCCGAAGTTGACGGTTTTTCCGTTCGTAGCCGCCGCCTTCAGT
>CAZYFX010000018.1:0-21629 GCA_964646725.1 uncultured Oscillospiraceae bacterium | reverse complement strand
GGCCTTGTTGGCTATGCGGACGTTTCCGAACAAAAGGTGGACCTGGGTGTCGGACATGCGTTTAAGCTGTATGACTGCCACAACGCGGGCGATGTTACGGCTACGGGCAATACCGTCGGCGGCGTGATCGGCGGCATAAACGTTTCGGGCGGTGTTACGGCTTTGATCGATCGATGCTCAAACATCGGAAAGATAAACGGTGACAGCAATGTCGGCGGTATTGTGGGCAATGCGAATGTAACTGCGAAAACCACGTCTACTACGAAACCGGTATTAGACATGTCCTCGGGAACCCCTACAATCACGGAAACCACAGTCATTAACTCCGATAATTCCTCCCTCACCGTTTCGAATTGCTACAATACGAGTGCGGTGAGCGGAACAAGCGCGGTCGGAGGTATTGCAGGCAATGCTTATCTGACGTATACTTCGAGTTCAAGCACGACTTTCGCAGTGGGAAGTGTTCCGACCGACGGCGTTCAAGAGCTTATCGTTTCGCGTTGCTTTAATATCGGCACAATAACCGGAACCGAAAACACGGGCAGTATAGCCGGGTATGCGGTCTATAATTCGGGCGGCATATTGAAAACGGATTCTTCCCTTACGACCGTGACCGACTGCTATTACCTTGTCGGAACGGCAGACGTGGGCATGGGCTACGGTTCGGATACGACCGTTTTCAAGGACGCCGAAGCCTTTGCTTCGGGTGAAGTGGCGTACCTCTTACAAGGAAACGACACGGAAAGCGTTTGGGGACAAAAAATCGGAACGGATGAGCACCCCGTATTTGACGGCGCAACGGTGTATGAGGATGAGCACAACGACATAAAAGCGTACCGCAATGAGATCGACGGTGCAAAGATTCTTCGTCTCAGCATCGACAAAAAATACGCCACGGTCGTTCTCGATACGGCCGGAGACTATACACTTTACCTGTGCAAATACAGCGGTTCGGATGACGGCGACGCCATCGGACTTGAATCCTTAAAATCCGTTGATGTCACCGTTACCGAGGGAAAAGCGGTAAAGCTCTCGATAGAAGCCGTCACTCTCGACGACAGCGGCAGTGTTGTATCCGTTGTTCCCGGTACGGGCGACAAGCTGATGCTTTTGAACAGCACAACGCTTGCGCCGTTGTGTGAAACTTTTGTTGTGAAATAAAGCAAACGATATGGAAAAATGCGGGACTGCGGCAGATTTGTCGCAGTCCCACATTGATAACGAAGTAAAAACAAAATGCATGATAACGGACATTTTTTATCGAAAAAAGTCAAACAGACAAATAATACACAACAGGGAACAGAGGACGCTTGCTTCGGATTGCGTCCTCTGTTTCTTGCTTTCGGGGGACTGTTTGGCTATGGTACTTGCCCGCATTCATTCAACATTTCCGACTTTGTTTCTGTACGCTGTCGGTGAAATACCGAAATGTTTTTTAAACAGCTTCGAGAACTGGAACTGGTCGGCATAGCCCACAGAGGAAGCGACATCTCCGACCGACGAATCGGAAAAAAGCAGAAGCTCTGCGGCGTGTTTCATTCTGAAATCAAGCAAATATGTCTGCGGAGGTATGCCTCTGAACTCCACAAAAATGTTACGCAGATATGCACGGCTTAAATGGAGCTTTTCGGCAATAAGCTGAACGGAAGTATCCTCTTTGTGATAGCGCTGTTCTATAAGGCGTTCACATTCTCTGACGTGATTCTCCCTTACGGAGACCGGCTTGCCGTTTCTTCTGCAAAACTTGTCCGCCTTGAGATATGACATAATTATATGAAATACCGAAGATAAAAGATGTTCTTCGTCGTAATTGCTGATGATTTTGTGTGTCTGCCACTTTATATCGTGCATATCACGCAGAGTTTCATAGTACGGAAATGACACATCAAATTTGAATATCCCGTTCTCGTCGAATTGTATTGTCGTGAGTATTTCATGAAGTACATCCCTATCGGAAAAATTTATCCAGGCATAGGACCACGGATCCGCGCGATCGGGTTTGTATTCAACCGATTCCTTGTGTTTTGCCAGAAATCCATCTCCGGCCGACAGCTTTATGCCGTTAAAATAACCGCTTCCGCTTTTTACAAAGTGAAGCATATAGTAAGGCGCAAAGCAGGAAACAATCTCTTTGTCGGGGGTGCATACTTCATTGGAAAAGGATATAAGTCTCGGATAGTTCATATGACCGCCCCATCTTTTTTGATATAGTACGATTATAACATAAAATGGCGTGATTTCTCCATTCTAATTGTTACGGTTATGTAATAAAATTTAATCATGGGGATATAATGCAAAATGAAAGGAAAGGTACAAATGAAAAAAGCGATAGGTCTCTTGATATCGGCACTTCTTTTGTGTACGGTTGCTTCATCCGCGCAGTTTGTTCGGGTGCTTGACGGCGTGGAAGCAAACAAAGAGGAGGCGCAACTTACAGAGGAGACAGCAAATCTGTCCTCCGTCACCTTTACGGATCTCGAATGGACAGGTACAGACGGAAACTCGTCTGTTTTTGAAATCGGCCGCGAGCCGTCAAGAGTCGATTCCATTCCGTATGCATCGGCCGAAGATGCAATTACGGCGGCTCAAAACTACGATAAGACGAAATCGCCGTACTACATGAAAATTTCCGGAACAAAGTGGAAATTTGCTCTTCGTGACACCAATGCGCTGTATACTTCCGACGAAACCGTTAACGGCTTCTATGCGAAGGACTACGATGATTCCGCATGGCATTCAATCGATGTTCCGTCCAACTGGCAGCTTCAGAAGGATGAAAACGGTGAGCTCTACGATGATATTCGCTATGTAAACACAACACCTCCGTGGCGAAACGATAAAACCGGAAACGGCATAATTACCGCACCTGCGGTACCCGATGTCTACAATCCGGTGGGGCTTTACAGACACACCTTTACCATTCCCGAAAATTGGAACGGAAGACGCATATTTGTCAATTTCGAAGGCGTTGGGTCTGCTTTCTATTTGTGGATTAACGGACAACCCGTAGGCTATGCCGAAGACACCTTTGTGGGCGATGAGTTTGACATCACGGACTACGTTACGCCCGGCGAGGAAGCGGTTCTTGCGGCAAAGGTACACCGCTGGAGCGACGGCTCATGGCTTGAAAACCAAGACTATCTTCGTCTTTCCGGTATTATCCGGGACGTGTATTTGTTTTCTACGCCCGATGTACGGCTGCGCGACTATTTCGTAAAAACAGACTTTGACAGCACTTACACCGATGCAGTGCTCTCGGTCGATGCGTACATTGCAAACGAAAGCGACGCGGATGTCTCGGATTACAGCGTCGAGATTTCCCTTTACGATGACGAAACAGGTGCTCTCACACTCACGGAGAATGTAAAGAGCGTGGGAACGATCGCGGCAGACGGCGAAAATGTTGTTTCTTTTGAAATTCCCGTTTCTTCGCCAAAGGTATGGACGGCAGAAACACCGAATCTTTACACGATTGTTGTAGCTCTTAAAAGGGGTGACGAGGTTGTTTCTTACGATTCCTACAGAATCGGGTTCAGAAAAATTACATACAGAGCCATTACAGACGGTAATACCGTTACATACGGCACCTACTCCGATTGTACGGATGAAGCGTCTTGGGAATACGACAATGTAAGGCTCAACGGCAGTTATATTTACTTCAAGGGGATAAACCGCCATGAAGTAAGCCCATACACAGGCTATGCGGTTGATTATGCGACCATGGAAAAGGACATTCGGATCATGAAAGCTCACAATATCAATGCGGTGAGAACCTCTCATTATCCCAACAATCCTTATTTCTATTACCTCTGCGACAAATACGGTCTTTACGTTATGGACGAAGCAAACCAGGAGGCAAGTGCCATCTACGGACAGCCCGCCATCACCGATTACTTTTCGGAAAGCGTAATTGACAGAACGGAAAACATGATCCTGCGTGACAGAAACCATGCAAGTATCGTTGTCTGGTCATACGGTAACGAATCCGGTCTCGGTCCCGACGAAAACGGAATACTGTACAAGATGGGTGACCTTATTCATAGTTTCGACGATTCACGTCCCGTTCAGTACGAGCCTTTTGACAGCGATAACGGCGGCACATACAAGAGAAACTACGATATCGACGAAGCCGCAGGCGGCGTGGATATGAAATCAAGTATGTACAGAAGCATTTCCTACATGGAACAGTACGGTGAAAGCGGCGTGGCGATGCCCTATATCCAGTGCGAATATGTTCACGCCATGGGTAATGCTCTCGGTTCCATGGCCGACTACTGGGATGTTATAAGAAAATACGACAATTTGCAGGGCGGCTTTGTGTGGGATTTTGCGGATCAGGGTATTGAGTTGGAAACGACCTACAACGGCGAGACGATCAAATACTTCGCGTACGGCGGTGACTTCGGCGATTCGCCCAATGACTTCAATTTCTGCGCAAACGGCGTAGTAAGCGCGGATCGTTCACTTCAGCCCGAAATTTTTGAAATCAAGCGTGTATATCAGAACATTCTTTTTGAAGCGGCGGACATTTCAAAGGGCGAAGTTCTTATTACAAATGAAAACATCGTTCTTTCAACATCGGACTATGAGCTTTCATGGAATGTTACCGAAAACGGTATCGTTATTGCATCCGGTACACTTGAAGGAGCGGAATTTGATGTTGCTCCCGGCGAAAGCAAAGTGGTTACGATTCCTTACGGCGATATTACCGCCAAGGCCGGCTGTGAATATCACCTGAATCTTGCGGCCGTAAGGTCGTTCGGCGATATATGCGGCGAAAGCGTTTCCGAAGAAAACAAGGGGCAAATGGCTCTTGATGTGAAAACAGAGAAAAAAACGGCCGATGCCATTGACGAAAGCCTTTCCGTCAAGCTTGAAAACACCGATTCCGCCATTACTGTGAACGGTGTCGGCAATGATTTTACCGTTGTTATCGACAAGAAGACGGGTTACATATCTTCCTATACTGTCGGTGGAGAAGAAATGCTGAAAAGCAAGATATATCCTCAATTCTTCAAGGCATATATCGACAACAATATCCGCCGGGACGGCTATAAGCCCATCTACAAGTCTGCCGGGGAAAACGCGACTGTTCTTAATATTTCCGAAATCAATGAGATTACCGAGGGTGACAGACTTATCGGAATTCAGGTGATCATAAAACACGATCTGAAGAAAAGCAGTTCAAAGCTTGAAACAGCTTACAGCATTCTTGCAACCGGCGAAATCAGGCTGGATTACCGTTTCCGGCCCGGTGCAGCCGATGTACCCAAGGTTGGCACATATATGATTCTCGACTCGGCGCTTGATCAGGTCACCTTCTTCGGCAGAGGCCCGCATGAAAACTACAGTGACAGAAACCGTGGTGCCGACATAGGGATCTACTCTGCTCCCGTTTCGGAAATGTACACCGACAACTATATCCGTCCTCAGGACAACGGCAATCATACGGACGTAAGATGGATTTCCGTTAAGGGGGAAAACAGAAATACGGGTCTTCTCTTTGTGGGCGAAGGCAATCTTCTCAACGCCGGTGCATCCGAATACACCATTAACATGATGGACGAAAACAAGCATATGTATACCGCACAGAAAGCGGGTGGTACCGTTATGATGGTTGACTACCTTTTAAGAGGTGTAGGTACAGCAGCCTGCGGCTCCGATGCATTGGAAGAATATAGGCTCATGGAGGATATCTATTCATGGAGCTACAGCATACGTCCCTTTGATGCCTCTCTCACAGACGCGGAAATTGCAGACCTTGCCGCCACTTCGCTGTCAACGGTTATTCCCGCAAGCACATATGCTCTTGATGTACCTCTCACAAAGGCTTATGAGGTGGTCGAAAACGAAAGCCGTTACACCTCCGACAGCTTTATCGCATTTGAGGACGCATATATGGCGGTTCTCGAAGCAAAGAACGACAGCACGGGACTTTCACAATATGAAATCCAAGCTCTTGCAGATGCCCTTACGGATGCTTTGGATAACCTTGTTGAAAACAGCAATTCCACTTATATAAAGCTCAAAGCGGCGGAAATCTTCGGTTACGGTGGGAAATATAACTACCCGGGCGAAGAAACATATATGAATCTCTTTGACGGAGACGAAACCACCTTCACCAACTATTCGAACGCGTCCCCCTATTTTGGCAGCGGATATGCCGGTATTGACCTCGGCGAAGGTAATGAGGCTGTTGTTACAAAGATAAGATACCTTGAAATTCCCTTTAATTGGAACCGAGGTTCGGGACAATCCTTCCAAGCTTCAAACGACAGAGAAAACTGGGTAACGCTTCATACGATTACGTTGGGAACACACACCGAAACCACCGATTGGGTCGAGGTTACCGTTTCGAACGAAACGCCCTACAGATATTTGAGAATGTACACCCCCGAGGGGAAGAACGGCGGCTTCTGTGAAGCGGAGTTCTACACTTCTTCGGTTGTAAATACAAAATATCTTGAAAAGCTTATAACGGAAGTTGGGGCTCTTTCTTCCGACGAGGCTATCTCCGCTCTTGAATTTGCAAACACGGTTCTTGCATCGGACGCAAATCAGGCTACTCTTAACATGACGGCGAGATATCTAAGCGCCGTTTTTGAAGGTGACACAGGCGTTATCGCTTCTCACCTTGAGCATTCCGTTACCAAAGCCGAGACAAAAGACGAAAACAAGTTTGCATCCAAAGGGTACGTTGCTCTCCGTTTTGCGCTTGAAGCCGCAAACACTGTTCATGATGATGAAAATGCAACACAGCAAGACATCAACAATGCGGCACTCAAACTGGCCGACGCGCTCGGAGACCTGAAAGTCTACACCGTAAAGCTTACCGGTACACTCTTCGGCTCGGGCGGTTCATACAACAACATCGGTAACGACTATACAAAGCTCTTTGACGGAGATTACGCTTCATATGCGGACTTTGCTTCTCCCGGTTCGGGGACGGGTGGGATTGACATCGGAGAGAATAAGGCGGCCTCTCTTGCATATATAAAATATCTTCCCAGATACGGCGCAGGTATGAACTCAAGAATTATAGGCTCTATGTTTCAGGCGTCCCACGACAATGAAACGTGGGAAACCGTTGGCAGAATCACAGAGAAATCAGCCGGCCTATGGGTAACGATTTATGTTTCCGATGTAACGCCTTACCGATATTTCAGAGCAACATTCCCCGATAACTCATTCGGAAGCTTGCATGAAATAGAATTTATGGCGTATGCCAAGGACACGACCGCACTTGACGTTTTTGTAACCCATGCGGAAGAAAATTCCGATGTATATCCCGAATACAAGAGCGAAAGCCTTCTCAAACTAATAAGCAAGTCAAAGGCTATGATTGTCGAAAGCGACTCGTATACCCAACGGGAAATCAACGATGCGGTTGTGGAGTTTATGCTTCTTGACGATGAAATCAAAGCAAGAAAAACACTTTACGACGCAATAAAAGCATTTTACGCACTTGACGAAAACAGATACACAACAGCGTCCTACTTTGCGGCAGAAGCCGCGGCAACGGCGGCTCTCAAGGTTTATAACGCAAATTCTGCCGATGAAGAAATAACGGCCGCACTTACGAATCTGAACAGCGCGGTTTCGGCACTTGTATCCCTATCCGAAAGAAAGCTTACCGCACCTTCGGCCGACGCGTACTTCGGCTTCGGCGGTACATGGCCGACCTCTGCCGAAGAAAGCTATCTCAAGATGTTCGACGGGAAGCTCGAGACATATTCGAATTACGCTTCCACCTTTAACGGTGCCGGCGAAGGCGGCTTTGACCTTGGCGAAGGAAATGCGGTGCGACTTACCAAGATCAGGTACTACTCCGTGGATCCCAACTATACCAGACAGACCGGTCAGACCTTCCAAGCCTCTGTTGACGGTGATACGTGGGTTACGCTCTACACAATTCCCTCGGGTCAGTCCGACGGTACATGGTATGAAGTTGTCGTTACAAACGAGACTAAGTTCAGATATGTGAAAGCATACTGTCCCGAAGGCAAAAACGGCGGGCTCTGCGAAGTTGAATTTTACGGTATTCTTCCCGATGTAAGCTATCTCGAAAAAACGCTTACAAGCGCAAAGGTTCTTACAGACACAGCTTCCGAATACTATACGGAGCTTCAAACGGCAATAGCAAACGGTGAAATGGCGAAAAGCAATGCAGCAAGCACACAGATTGAGATCAACAACTGTGTCCGAGAGATTGAATACATTCTCACAAAGATGGGCAACGAACATACCGTTGCAGATCTCATTTCAACGGCCGACAACCTTAACGAAAACAAGTACACATCCGACAGCTTCTTTGCCGTAAAGAATGCGGCGAAGATTCTGGAGACGGTGTGTGCAAGCAAAGATTCTGCCGAGTCCGAGATTAAAGAAGCCATTGCCGACCTTGAAGAGACGATTTCCGAACTTGTAAAGCTTGATACATTCAAGATTCATCCCAACTACTACACCGATAAAAGCGGGTACACGGGTGCGGGCGGAACCTGGGCCAATGACAGCCTTCAGAGCTACATCTATATGTTTGATGAAAACAACGATTCCTACGCCGACTTTAACGCTCCCGGCTCGGGCTACGGTCAATATGACAGAGGCGATGGGAACGAGGTGGTTCTCTCGCACGTCGTATTTATGCCCAGACCGTCTGTCGGAACACGGTATGCAGGCATTACTTTTGAGGCTTCGGTTGACGGTACGAGCTGGACGGTACTGTATACGGTCAAGTCATCGGATTCCGCAGGCACGGAGCATACAGTGGCGGTAGAGGACGCGACGCCCTACAGATACATTCGGGTGAACTGTCCCGAAAACACTTACGGCTCCATGAACGAGGTTAAGTTCTACGGATACAAGGCCGAAACAACCACACTTACCGAGACGATTGCAAAGGCTGACAAGATTATTATTTCCGGTTCTTACAATAAGGACAAGAAAAATGTCATAAATACCGCACTTGCAAGCGCTGACACTGCACTTTCCGCGACATATCAAAGCAAGATCAATACGGCGATAACAGAGCTTGAAGCGACTCTCGACAGCGCTGTTACGGTTAAGATCTCGTTTGGAGAAGCAATCGGTGCGAGCGGAGAGGGAACGGTCATCTCGGCACCTGTCGGCGAAACGGTATATCTGCCCGATAATCCTTTCACAGAGCATGACGGCTACACATTTATCGGCTGGACGGACGGCATAAAGACCTATAAGACCAATGCGGCCTATGTGATGCAAAACTGCGATACAACACTGCTTGCAAAATGGTCTGCGGATATGGATTATACCTTCCAAACAGAGACCGTAAGATACCTTGACGGTTACTTTACCGTAACTCTTGACAAGGAAGTTGATTCGAAATCGGTAAAGGCCGAAATTTTCTCCACACCGAAGATTACACACGCTTACCTTGACGAAGCAACAAACACGATCTATGCTTATCTCAACTACAAACAGCTCTCGCTTGCCGCAGCCGTTGACCTGAAAATCAGTGGTATTACCGGAAAGGGCGGTACTGTTGTTTACAAAGCTTCTTCCGAAAACAGAATCAATCTTGAAGGCACAATCACATACAAGCCCGGTGAAAACATGATTCCAAACGGCAGTATGGATGTTATGTGGACATCCGACGTGCTCACAAGCACAGCTGTTGAGCTTCCCGACGAGCTTAAACGTGACGGCGACAATTATGCGATTTTTGTTCCCTCCGAGACGGCAACATCCGCATGGAACTACGCGCAGTGGAAAGTTGTATTTGACGATTCAAAGAGATATTACGTCGAATATGACGCAATGCCCTACAGGGACAGTGAGGGAAATTTTGTAACCTCTGTTGAGATCAATTCGGCGACAAGAGTGAACAAGCAGGATAAAGTTATTATGGGTACCACAGCTTCTTACGGAACCTGGTCACACGTTGAAGGCGTGGTTCCCGAATCCTTAAAGCCTTCCGAATGGTTCGGGATCTACTCCAATCCGATCGGAAGCAAAGCGATTTCATGGTTTGTTGACAATATTTCCTTAAAGGAAGCATACACCATCAAGTTCTGCCTTTCCGATGGCGGTGATGCCGGTACATATGTGCTTCCCGCAGGCAAGACAATAACCGTTCCCGGAGACAGCTCCTTCAAGTGGTCAAACAGCGATATTACTCTTATCGGCGGCACGACCTTCACGGTAGGGACGGAAAGCCTTACTTTCACAAATGCGGCATCGAAACTCACGCTTACGCAAGATTCGCTCACGGTCGAGGACGTTCCCGACGGTGCGACTGTCTTTGTGGCGGCTTATAGCGAAAATCGCTTGGTCGATGTCTACAGTGGCGAGGCAACAAACGGCTCGACGGTCTTGAGTGAACTCGGCATGAAGCTGACCGAGGCCGACACGCTTTCGGCGTTCTTGCTCGACCGATATTTGAGCCCTCTGTGCGAAGCGGCGACGGCAAAAATAAAGTAACCGAGCGCAAAAGCAAAACAATTCGGAGCTGTAGCGATTCGATCATTCCGATCGAGTTGTCTACAGCTCCGATTCTATGTCCGAATACATCTTAAATACTTCGGATGAACGGATGATGCAATGTGATTTTTTCGTGAAATTGTGTGAAAAAACATCAAAAGGCATTGACTTTCCGAAAAAGCGGCGTATAATAATTAACGTGTTAATCGTTAAGCCCGAAAGAAGGAGTGGAGAAGAATGCGAACAAACGATACACACCATGCCTTGATCCAGACCTTCATATGCACGGATTATATGCACAGGCGGTTGTTTGAACGAAAAATGGCGTCCATCGGCGTTCATCGTTCACAACATCGAATTTTGATGTATCTTGCCGAAAACCGAAAAGAAGCCGTTTCGCAAAAGGATATCGCCGCGCGCTTTGACATCAGCCCGGCGGCCATAACCGTTACGTTAAAAAAATTGGAAGCGGGAGGCTACATCACACGGTGTGCTTTGAAAAACGATAACCGCGTGAATTTGGTCACCGCGACCGATAAAGCGTTGGCGGTCGTGGAAAAAACGAAGCAGTTTTCCGACGAACTGGAGGAAGTCATCTTCCGACAGTTTTCCGATGACGAGCTGGAACGGTTTGCCGAGTCGCTTGAAAAAATGCAAAAAGCCATGCATGAATACGAAGCGCAAATGTCCGAGCCGGTCGAACCGGCATGGAAAGGAGATATGAGTGAATGAAACGATGGCTTAACTATGTGAAACCCTATACGGCCTATTTTATTTTAGGCCCGATCTGTATGCTCATCGAGGTGGCGGGCGAGGTGTTCATGCCGATGTTTTTGGGCGAGATCATCAACGCCGGTGTGGCCGGCGAGCTGACTGTCGGTAGAAGTCTTATGTATATGGGACTTATGGTGTTGACAGCCGTATGCATGATGGCAGGCGGCGTGGGCGGCGCTTATTTCGGCGCCAAGGCTTCGGTCAACTATTCCTCCGATGTCCGTAGGGACGTCTATAAAAAGGTGCAAGAGTTCTCCTTTGCCAACATTGACAAGTTTTCGACCGGATCGCTTGTGACCCGCCTGACCAACGATATCACGCAGATTCAGAATTTTGTCAACACGGTGCTTCGCATGTGTCTGCGTTCTCCGGGTATTTTAATTGGTGCGCTGATTATGGCTATTTCATTAAGACCTTCTCTGTCGGTTGTGTTTGCCGTCACCATTCCGATCATGGTCGTTACCATCTTTTTGATCATCAAAACCGGTTTTCCGCGTTTTTCGGCCATGCAGACCAAAGTGGACCGCCTCAATTCGACCGTGCAAGAGAGTGTGACCAACGTGCGCGTGGTCAAATCCTTTGTGCGCGAGAAGCACGAGATCGATAAATTCGAAAAAGCCAACGGCGATTTGAAGGAATCGGGCATTTCCGCCATGAAGGTGCTCATCTTAACAGGGCCGTTCATGACGCTGTTCATGAACATCACGACCGCCGTTGTGGTGTGGCTCGGGTCAAAGCTGGTCATGGGGGGCGGAGAAGGCGCCATGCTTCCCGGTGACCTGTCGCAGTTCATCAGCTATGTCACGCAGATTCTAAACTCCTTAATGATGCTCACCATGATGTTTATGATGTCCTCCCGTGCGCTGGCAAGTGCAAGGCGTATTTCCGAGGTGCTCGACGAACAGCCGGATATCAACGATGCATCTGCCTCGGAGCGCGAGCGTACCGTTGAACGCGGTGACATTGAGTTTAAGAACGTGACCTTCCGCTATTACAAAAACAGCGAGGACAGCGTTTTGGAGCATATCGATCTGAAAATAAGTGCCGGTTCGACGGTGGGAATCATCGGCTCGACCGGTTGCGGAAAAACGACGCTCGTATCGCTGATACCGAGACTGTACGACGTCGATGACGGCGAGGTACTGGTAGACGGTGTGAACGTGAAGGATTACAGCCTCCATAATCTGCGCGAGGGCGTGGGCATGGTACTGCAAAAGAACATTCTGTTCTCCGGTTCGATCGAGGACAATCTTCGTTGGGGCGATCAGAACGCCACCGACGAGGAGGTTCGCGCTGCTGCCGATAGCGCCCAGGCGGACGCGTTTGTTCAAAGCTTTACCGACGGCTACAAGACCGAGCTCGAACAGGGAGGCGTCAATGTCTCGGGCGGCCAGAAGCAGCGTCTGTGCATTGCACGCGCTCTGTTGAAAAAGCCGAAGATTCTGATTTTGGACGACTCCACCAGCGCAGTGGACACGGCAACAGAAGCGAAGATTCGCGAGCAGTTCCGTACCGGGCTCAAGGATTCCACCAAAATCATCATCGCACAGCGCATTACTTCGGTTATGGATGCGGATATGATTGTCGTGATGAACGACGGCCGCATTACCGGTATGGGTACGCATGACGAGTTGTTAGCCGGTAACGAGGAATACAAAGAAATCTATGATTCGCAGATGGAACAGCACAAGAAGGAGGCCTAAGCATGGCAAGAACACTATCCGAGCTGCAAAAGCAGTATAATTCCTCCGCCTCCGAACCCAAAGGCGGTATGCCCATGATGCGAGGCCCCGGACCGGGCGGCCCCGGCGGACGCGGACGCGGCATGGGCGGTGGAAAACCGAAAAGCACCAAAAACACGGTCAAACGACTGTTTACCTATCTGGAGAGCTATAAGCTTCAACTGGTCATCGTACTGTTTTTGATGCTGCTCAGCACGGTATCCAGCTTAATCGGTTCGTTTATGCTTGCGCCGATTATCAATAAGCTGACTCTGTATGTTATGCCGAACGAAACCGCCAAGCTCAGCACCATGGAGCGTTTGTCGGACAGCATGATCTCCGGTTTTTCGCAAAAGCTCGAGGGTACGCTTGCGTCGGTAGCCGCAAAATACGGGGATTTCGGCCATATCATGGTCTATATCGCCGCCGCGCTCATCATTCTTATCAGCGTTTATCTGGTCGGCGTGGTCGCAACTTATCTGCAAAACCGACTGATGATCGATGTATCGCAGGGAACGCTCGAAAAAATCCGAAACGACCTGTTTTCCAAGCTTCAGAAGCTCCCCGTTCGCTTTTTCGATAACAAGCCGACCGGTGAGATCATGAGCCGCTTTACCAACGATGTGGACAACATCGGAACAATGCTCGACAACTCGCTCGTGTCGGTCATTTCGGGAAGCGTCACGCTGATCGGAACCTTTGTCTTTATGATCACTACCAATTGGATTCTCACTCTTGTAACGGTTCTGTTTGTGCCGATCTTCGCCAAGGGCGGTATGCTGATCGCAGGGCGAAGCAGAAAGTATTACGGTGCTCAACAGTCGGCTCTCGGCGCGGTCAACGGCTACATCGAGGAAACCGTTACCGGTCAAAAGGTCATCAAGGTCTTTAATCACGAGGCCGATTCGGTGGAGGAGTTCGGTGCATTGAACGACGATCTGCGCGACAAGCAGTTTAAAGCGCAGTTCTACGGCGGCATCATGGGGCCGATCATGGGCAATACCTCCCAAATCAGCTACGGCTTAACGGTCGGTGTCGGCGGTATTCTGATCTGCACCGGGCGTCTGATGCCGGGTGCACTGACGGTGTTTGCCAATTATTCGCGTCAGTTCTCTTTCCCGATCAACAACATTTCCCAACAGATGAGCACCATCTTTTCGGCCTTGGCCGGTGCCGAGCGTGTGTTCGGTATCATCGATATGCAAGAGGAACCCGCCGACGTGCCGAATGCATCCGATATGCAGGGCATGAAGGGCTATGTCGAATTAAAGAATGTTACCTTCGGCTATAACCCGGATAAGACCATCTTAAAGAACATCTCTCTGTACGCCAAGCCCGGCCAGAAGATTGCATTTGTCGGTTCGACAGGCGCGGGAAAGACCACCATCACCAATCTGCTCAACCGCTTTTACGATATCGATTCCGGCGAGATCACCATCGACGGTGTGAACATCCGCGATATCAAGCTCGATGAGCTGCGCAAGCATATCGCCATGGTTTTGCAGGATACACACCTGTTTACCGGCACCGTCCGCGAAAACATTCGCTACGGACGTTTGGATGCGACCGACGAGGAAGTCGTTGCGGCCGCCAAAACCGCCAGTGCGCACAGCTTCATCATGCGCCTTGAAAACGGCTACGATACCATGATTGAGGGCGATGGTGCTAATCTTTCACAAGGGCAGAGACAGCTACTCAACATCGCCCGTGCGGCCATCAGCAAAGCGCCCATCTTGGTTTTGGACGAAGCGACCAGCTCGGTCGATACGCGCACCGAGCGGCATATTGAGCACGGTATGGATCGCTTGATGAGCGACCGAACTACCTTTGTCATTGCGCACCGTTTGTCTACCGTGCGCAATGCCAATGCGATTATGGTGCTTGAAAAGGGTGAGATCATCGAGCGCGGCGACCACGATTCGCTGTTGGCGCTCGGCGGACGGTATTACGAATTGTATACCGGTAAAAAAGAACTGGATTAAAAAACGAAAATACAACGAGCCCGCATTTCCGTAATCAAACGGAGCATGCGGGCTCGATTTTATTTAGAAAACACTAAAAGTAGAAATAAGTTATTCTGATTCAAAACCGATTTCGCACAAAATTCTTTTTCACTTTTGACCGTTCTTTTGATATTTGGGACGGTATTAACTTTTAAAGCACTCGAATTTGCATTAAGTTTACGATATATATATATATATATATTATAGCGGAAGTGCTATAATTAACTTACATAAATTTAACAAGCTTGGAGGAATTTGTATGAAGAAACGAATTTTGGCAATGATTTTGTCCTGTTGCATGGTTGTGTCCGTGATGGGGCCGGTGAGAGCGGTGCCGGTGATGGAGACGGAGGTCGAGCCTGCCCGGGAAACGGCAGAGACGGAGGTCGGCACGCTTTTGACCGATTTGACCGATGAGAATGAAAAAGTCATTTGCATTTCTTCCGAAAACGGCGCGTACACCGTTTGGAACGGTGAAGCCGAAGCGGAAGCGTTTTTAAGCGAGACCGATGAGACCCTGCCGCAGCTTGCGACCCCGACCGGCCTAACGTGGCACGAAAAGGCGAACGGAAAAAAATATCTCGGACATATTTCCTGGGATGCGACGGAGCACTGCGAGGGCGCATACGGAATCGAAGTGTTTCGCGACGGCGTGAGCGTGTTTTATACAAACTGGAGCGGTCTGTACGATCACAACGGATTGGGACGCGTGTCGGTTAATGTGTTCGCCCAAAATATGTTTAATGCCGACGGAACGTACACGTTTTCCGTTTACGCCGAAGGAGACGGAACGAATTATCGGGACAGCGAGCGGGCAACTTCGGAGGGCTATGTGTTTGTCTGCCCGAGTGCGGTGCTCGACGCGCCGAAAAACGTAGCGTGGTCGGAAACCGGTGTGGTGGTTCACGATGCGGTCGAACATGCGGTAGGCTATTATTATTCTCTGTACGATCAGAACGGCAAAGTGTTGGGCACTACCTGGAACGACTTTTCCTACCGCGAATCGTTCGACGAAGATGAGGAAGAAGAGACGGAAAACGAACGGATCGAAAAAGATCTGGCGTGGTATTTGCGGGAAATTCTCTCGTGGGAACGCAGTAAGGATGTGACCGGCGTGTATGTGACCGTCCGTGCGCTGACATCGAACATCGAAACGTATCAAAACGGTCCCGCGTCCGCGCCGACGGAAACGTATCCGCTCTCCGAGGTTGCTTCGTGGCTGTCGGATTCGCTGAATTCGACGCTGGAACGGATGGAAAACGGCATGGTCACCGCCGAAGAAGCGTTGGACGATTTCCTGGACTACGCGGAGCGCAACGACTACGGAAACACCGACCTTGCGCTTTCCATGGAAACGAATGCCGAGTTTCTTAACGCGATCGACACGTTGGACAAAGCGTACAGCGCGGAAAAAGGGATTGACGTTTCGGTCAAGGACACGGCAAAGGATTCTTCGTATCTGGAAAGCCGCGGCATCGATGTGGCGGACATTTCCGTGGTGGGCGCGTCGCTCAATTCCGACGGAAGCGATGTGTCCTTGAATTTCTCGGAAGCCGACGCTTCCTATTCGCAGGATATGGCGGCTTATAAGAACAGCGTGGCAGTCAACATCGACATGGACGGAACAAGACATGTCGGAAAACTGGATGTTCCGATCCAGATCACCATGCCCATTCCGCGCGGCGTTCTGGCGGAGCGGTTGGTTATTCTCCACTACCATGCGGATGGTACGGTCGAAACCATTCACCCAGGAATCGTCACAAAGCAGGGCACAACGTATGCGGTCTTTGTTCTGGCCTCGTTCTCACCGTTTGTTTTCTGCAACGAAGAGCCGTCTGAGATCATTCTCGGCGACCTGAACGGTGACGGAAAAGTCAACGTCAAGGACAACATGATGTTAGCGCGCTATCTTGCCGAGTGGGCGGGCTATGACGAAACGACCGTCGATCTTGCGGCCGCCGATCTGAATGGCGACGGAAAGGTCAACGTCAAGGACAACATGATTTTGGCAAGACATCTGGCCGAGTGGGCGGGATACGAGACGTTGCCTGTCACAAATTCATAAAAAACAGAGAGCAGCGACGAAAAACGTCGCTGCTCTCTTTGTACCGGCTTCGGAAGCGGGGCGAACCCGCGCGGTGCTGTTCATTATTGTCGGGGAGTGAGCCGGGCTTGCCTAAAGCGCAAATCGGCAAAGCAGGGGTAACGCGATACCGATGATCGCCCCGACAATGACCTGAAACGGCGTGTGCCCGAAAATCTCACGCACGGTCGAGTCAATGGCAAGCTGATTTTGGTCGATCAAATGCCGTATGATCTGATTGAGCGTCTGCGCCTGTTCACCCGCACTGCGGCGTACACCCATGGCGTCGTACATGACAATGAAGCTGAGCACACAGCAGACGGCGAACAACGGCGAATCGAGTCCCTGCAAAACGGCTACCGACGTGCTGAGCGCACAGACCGTTGCCGTGTGGGAGGAGGGCATTCCGCCCGAGGACAGGATCGTCTTGGCGGTGAGATTTTCGCGGCAGACGATGAGCGTCAGAATAAACTTAATGATCTGCGCCAACAGCCAGGCCAAAAAAGCCATGACCAACGGATAATTGCCGAGCAGCGCATGAAAGGAATACATTTTTTTAACACATCCGTTTCCGTAATACTAATTGTTTCGTTCCGAAAGATAGTCGGTAAGTCGGCAAAGCGCCGACGTGTCCGCTTTTTGAAAGACGTCTAAAGCCGATTTGGCCAAGGAAGCTTCTTGTGCGGCTTTCTGTCTTGCGCCGTCCAAGCCCAAGAGAGTAACAAAGGTGGTTTTTCCGTTTTGCGCATCGCTTCCGACGGATTTTCCCAAAAGAGCGGTGTCACCGCATACGTCAAGCAGATCGTCGGTGATCTGGAATGCCAGCCCGAAATGCGAAGCAAAGTCCGTGGCGGCGCGATACTGCATCGTGGTTTCGTCAAATCCTGCGGCCAAGCAGCCTAAGCCGACCGCCGTTTCGAACAGTGCCCCGGTCTTTTTCCGCTGCAACAGCGTCAACAATGCATCGTCCGATGGGTGATCTTCCGCCCACATATCGAGCTGTTGCCCTGCGATCATGCCGATCGCTCCGGCGCCCCCTGACAACAGCCTTACGGCCTTGACCGCCGCTTCGGCGGGCAGAGCACTGTCGGCAACGCATTCAAATGCGGAAAACACCAGTGCATCTCCGGCCAACAATGCCGTTGCTTCGCCGAACGCCTTGTGGTTGGTGGGCTTGCCGCGACGCAGATCGTCGTTGTCCATGCAGGGCAGATCGTCGTGAATGAGTGAAAAGGTGTGTACCATTTCCATTGCGGCGGCAAAGGGAAGCGCTTTTTCGGCTGGCGCGCCGCACAGCGAGCAGAATTCCAACGTTAAAAACGGGCGCAAACGCTTTCCGCCCGCAAACAGACTATATGCCATGGAGTCGAACAGCGTTGATACGGCGGCAAGTGTGTTCCGCAAGGACGGCTCGGTGTACAGCGCATCGATGCGCCGCTTCATATAGCTTTCGGTGAGCGCGGCATATTCATGCATCTTATCGCGAAAATCGGTTTGGGAAGCAGTCATTGTGCAAAAGACCTTTCTGCGTTTTTTGTTTCTATTCCTCTTTGGTGAGAAGCGTGATCTTGGCTTCGGCCTTGTTCAGCGTTTCGGAGCAGCTTTTCAAAAGTGCCGCGCCTTCTTCGTATAAGCCGAGAGCCTCCTCCAAGGACGGTGTTTGGTTTTCCAAAATGTCGGCAATGGCGGACAGGCGCTCCAATGCCTTTTCAAAGGACAGTGCTTCGTTTTCTTCTTTTTTTGTCGATTTGGTTGGCATGTTCAATTCTCCTTTGCGGTTGTGGACAGAAGGACAGTGGGCTCATCGGGTTCGACCGTGTCCACCTTGACCGACAGAGCGCCGTCGGCAAAGCGAAGCTTCAATGTATCGCCCGATGCGGTTTGCTTTGTGCTTGCTACGACCCTTCCGTCGGCATCGAATACGGCCGCATAGCCGCGCGAAAGCACATGCATCGGATTGAGCGCCGCAAGACGCGCGCTGACAGCCGCAAGCTTTTGTCGGTCGGCCGCAAGAACACGCTCGGTGCTTAACGAAATGCGGCGGTCGAGCGACGCGAGCTCCGCATTCAAACGATCGGTGAGATAGTGCGACGAAGAAAAGCATTTTTTCTCCGCAAGCGTATCGAGCGCGGCGCGCTTACGAGAAAGCACATGCTTCAAGTTGTTTTCCAGCCGCGCCGCACAGCCGTTTAACGCCGCAAGCAGCTCGGTCTTTTCGGGTACGGCCAATTCTGCCGCTGCCGACGGCGTGGGTGCGCGAAGATCGGCAACAAAATCGCAGATTGTGAAATCCGTCTCATGCCCGACAGCGGAAATGATCGGTGTTTGACAGGCGTAAACGGCTCGTGCCAGACGCTCGTCGTTAAAAGCCCACAGATCTTCGAGCGACCCGCCGCCGCGACCGATCAAGATCACATCGATGTCACCGCGCGTGTCAAAATAAGAGATTCCGCGGCACAGATCCTCCGGCGCTCCCTCGCCTTGCACCAGTGCTGGATAAATATACAGCTCGGCCGGCGGAAAGCGACGGTTCAAGATGTTCTTCATGTCGGCTACCGCCGCACCGATGGGGGAGGTGATGATTCCGATTTTCTTCGGAAAGGACGGGATCGGCTTTTTGTGCGCCGGGTCAAAATAGCCTCTTTTTTCCAAACGTTCCTTCAGTTGCTCGAACGCGGCATACAGCGCTCCTTTTCCGAGCGGTTCCATGCTGTCGGCGTACAGCTGATACACGCCGTCGCGCACAAAAACCGCTATGCGTCCGGTCACGAGCACCTGCATACTGTTTTCGGGGACAAATTGAAGCTTGGATGCATTGGAAGCGAACATAACGACCTTTAAAAGCGACGTGCCGTCCTTGAGGGTGAAATACAAATGTCCTGTCTTATAGTGATTGGTAAAATTGGAAATCTCGCCCTTGATGTGAACGCGCGACAGAAAAGCGGATGCGTCCACAAGGCTTTTCATGTATTCGTTGATTTGGGAAACGGTGAGTATGGGAAGCTCCGACCTCATAGGACTCCTTTCACTATGTGCGGCAGTGGGCACGTTCGGCAAGAAGCGCCGTTCCGCAGGCATTGTCGCTCGACAGCTCGCGCGACGCAAAATATATGTTTTTCTTTTTCGAAAGACGTTCGCGTATGAGGCGGTTGCTCATCACACCGCCCGCCAGCAAGACCGGCTTTTCACCGAAGGAGCCGTGCAGTGAATCGACGGAGCCTTCCAGCGTTCGTGCGAGACTTTCAAACAGAAACGCCGCGCAGTCGGCGGGAGCATATTCCTTGACCAGGCTCTCAAATTTGTTTTGCAGACCGGATAACGAAAAATAAGCGCCGTCGCGGCCGCAGACAAGTGAGGGCAGCTTCTTTGTGCTTGTCTCGGACAATTCGTCGAGCGCTTTTCCGCAGGGAAAAGAAAGCCCCAAACGCACACCGGCGCGGTCGATGATCTGCCCGGCGCTTGCGTCCTTGGTGCCGCCGACGATCTTCACGTCAAACGATGTGTCGGACGGATGCACATATAAGGCTTCCGTTGTGCCGCCCGAAACATGGAAAGACAGAAAATCCTCCGCAAAGACCGCAGATTCACCGCAGGAGGCTATCGCCGCCATGATGTGCCCCGCCTGATGGGAAAAACGGTATAACGGCAGACGTAAAGCATTCGAAACGGCGCTTGCAAACGAAAGCCCGGCCAAAAAGCAGGGCATGTAGGAGCCGTCTGCGTCACGCGGGGATACCGATACCCCCACGCCCGTAAGAAGCGACGGTGCGTAGCCGACAGCGGAAAAAAGCTCATCGGCCAATTCCGGCAGGGCTTTGGTGTGCAGAAAAACCGCGTCGCTCTGCCGCAGTCCGCAGGCTCCTTCACCCACGGAAAGCAAGCGGCGCACATTTGCAAGAACCTTTCCGTTGCAGACAAGCGCTAAGCTTGTGGTGTAGTTGCTGGTATCAACGCCCAAAAAGAGCTTTTCGTTCGTTGTCATAAACTTATGCGTTCACTTCGTCCGACGTGTCCGCTTCATCGGATGAACTCGCGTCTTTTTCGGCAGCCTTGGGAGCGGAGAGAAGCTTTTCGGCCGCGCCCAACACGCCGTTGACAAAGGTGTAGCTGTCATCGGTGTCAAAGCGCTTGGCAAGCTCGACGGCTTCGTTGATGGAGACCTGTACGGGAATGTCATCCATATACAGCATCTCATAAAGAGCAATGCGCAAAACCGAAACGGAAATACGAGAAATTCGCTTTTTGCTCCACTTTTCGGAGCAGCGCTCGATCAGCGGATCGATTTCGGTAAGGTTGGAGATAACGCCGAAAAAGACCTTGCTGAAATAGGCGTCGGCGCGAAGCTCGGCACTCAAGCATTTTTCCTTTTCGTCGTAATAATTTTCAAGATAGAGCTCCAAGAGCTCCTCGGGCGCTTCCTCGCTGTGAAAGCTGTAGTCGAACAGCATACATAAGGCGGCCTCTCGTGCTTGTCTTCTGGTCATGTGTTTTTCTCCATGTGTCAAATAGATTATTTACATCTATTATATCATATTTTCGAAAAAAAGCAAGCCCTTGAAGCACGGAATCTGCATTTTTCTTTTTGGAGTG
>CAZYFX010000017.1:0-21985 GCA_964646725.1 uncultured Oscillospiraceae bacterium | reverse complement strand
AGAAGAAACGAAAAATCCCATCAAGCGTAAACTTCGTCGCTCGTAAAGCTTTTTTGAAGATTCGAAAGAAAGGAAGATGGATATGGCGTCTGTCCCCTCAAAAGACGATAAGGACATCTTTAAAAATATAGAAACGCATTTTCCGAGCCCCCATGCGAACAACGGAAAAAAGAAGATGAATCTTTTGCCGAAGGTGCTTTCCGTGTTGGCCGCTATCTCACTGTGGCTGTATGTTTTTCAGGCCGTGGAGGAGGAGCGCGTCTTTAAGGAAATCCCCATCGTTTTCGAAAACTTCAATACGGGTTTGGATTTGGATGTGGTCAGCGGCTACGAGGGAACGGTGGATGTGACGGTTACCGGTACCAAAAGTGCCTTAAACAATCTTGCCTCGTCGGATATTAAGGCTGCGGTCGATCTGGAAAGTGTTACCGAACGCGGAAGCTATGTGCTGGATGTGAATCTTGAGGTTCCGTCCTCCGTAAAGATCACCGATAAGAGCTTAACGCAGTTAAAAATCGTGGTGGATAAGACCGTCCAAAAGCAGCTCGAATTAAAGACCTCGCTCAAATTTACGGTGCAGTATCCGTATGAACTGGGTGAGCTTGAAATATCCGATACGACTGTGACGGTCATGGGGCCGGAAACCGATATCAACGCCGTGTCCGAGGCGGTGCTTCCGATCAGTCTCGGCAGTGTCAAAAACAGTGTGGATGCGGCAGCCGAGGTGGTTTTGTATGACGTCAACGGCTATGAGATTCGCTCGAAATACATCGTTGTCACACCGGATAAGGTGAATATCCATGTGCCGGTCTATAAGACGGCTTTCTTCGGCGTACAACCGGATATTGTTTACGATAAAGAGCGCTTTGACTATACCTTTACACCGTCCGCCGTGTATTTAAAGGGGACGGTCAACGACATTGAATCGGTAGCGACGTTAAAAACTAAGCGTATATTGATCGATGCGGCGGGAGAATACGAGCTTCCGCTTGTATTACCCGATAGCGTGAAGGCCTACTCCACCTATAATGCGGATGACAATGCGCTCGTATCCTCCGTTCGTCTGACTGTGACCGAAAAGCCGATCGAGGACGAACAGACGGACACATCGGAGGAAGAAACGAATGAATGATGTGCAGTTTCTGCTACGCGATATTCGTGTGCCGATTTCGCTTCAAACCTCCGACGAGCACGACCGTACAGCTCTTTCGCAAGCCCGAAAGATATATGACCGCACTTTGCGCTCCCGCTTCGGTGTCGCCGATTTTTACATTCACAAACGCTCGATAGACGCAAGAGACAAGCGTAAGATCCGATTTATTTATACCGTTGCCGCCTGTCCGAAGGAGCGACCGTGTTCCGTTTTCGATGTTCCGTCAAGGTATACCGTTTATACGCCTACCGAGCCGGATTTTTCGGTAAAACACAGCTTTTCGGAAAAGCCGAAGCCTGTCGTTGTCGGCTTCGGGCCGGCGGGTATGTTCTGTGCCTATGCGTTGGCCAAGGCGGGACTTGCTCCGCTTGTGATCGAGCGGGGAAGCCGTGTCGATGAGCGCGTCGAAAAGGTTGAGCGTTATTGGAAAAACGGTGTGCTCGACGAGAATACCAATGTGCAGTTCGGAGAGGGCGGTGCGGGTACGTTTTCGGACGGAAAGCTGTTGACCCGCATCAGCGACCCGTTATGCGGATATGTTTTAAAAACCTTTCGCGCCTTCGGTGCGCCCGAAGATATTTTGTACCTGGCCAAGCCGCATATCGGTACCGATAATCTGCGCGTCGTGGTCAAACATATCCGCGAGGAGATCATCCGTTTGGGCGGCTCTTTTTTATTTGATACGACTTTTCGGGGCTATTCCCGTCGTTCGGACGGTTCGGTTTGCCGGGTGCAGACATCCGCCGGCGAGTACTCTTGCACGGCTCTGTTTTTGTGCATCGGACACAGTGCGCGCGATACCTTTACCCGACTTGAAAGCAACGGCTTTTTGCTGACACCCAAGCCCTTTTCGGTCGGTGTGCGCGTTGAGCATTTACAGGAGGACATCGATAAGGCTCTGTATGGCGAGCTTGCCGGATGTCCCGCGCTCGGGCCGGCTTCCTATACACTGTCCGCCAAAACCGACGGACGCGCGGTCTATTCTTTTTGCATGTGCCCCGGCGGTACGGTGGTGGCGTCGGCAAGTGAAAACGGAGAGATCGTGACCAACGGTATGAGTAACTACGCCCGCGACGGTAAAAATGCCAATTCCGCTATTGCCGTCTCTGTTGCTCCGACCGATTACGGCGCTACGGCGGACGGCGCGATTGCGTTCCAGAAGAAGATCGAAACAGCGGCTTTTTCCCTTGCCGGAGCAAACGGTGCGGCGCCGATACAGCTGCTCGGTGATTTTATGCGCGATTCCGCATTAACGGCTCCGTCACGCATTGAGCCGACCTATACGGGAAAAACGGCACTTTGCTCCTTGTCCGCGCTGTTTCCGTCGTTTGTTTCGAAGTCTTTAAAGGACGGCTTTTCGCTGTTCGAAAAACACATTGACGGCTTTTCGGTGTCGGACGCGGTTTTGACCGCTCCCGAAACGCGAACCTCGAGCCCTGTGCGCATGGATCGGCTGTCGAACGGCCTTTCTGTGTCCGCTCCGAACATTTATCCCTGCGGTGAGGGTGCGGGCTATGCGGGCGGTATTACCAGCGCGGCGGTGGATGGCTTGAAGAGTGCGCTTGCGTATTTACAGCGTTTGTCCGAGAATGCTTAGTTGATTTGTGATTTTGAATGAGGTGAACCGTATGACAACAACCGGCGTTGTTCTTTTGACCGACGGTGAAAAAGCGGATGTTCGTGTCTTTCGCAAGAGTCCCTGTGCTTCCTGCGAGGGGTGCTCGGGCGGAGCATGTCACGCAGAGCTTACGCTTTTCGAAATGCCGAACGATGTGACCGTCCGAGCGGAGAATCCGCATGGGGCGCACAAGGGGGATGTCGTCGAGCTGTACAGTGACAACCGCTTCACCTTGGGGGTAGCGGCCGTGTTGTTTTTGCTTCCGCTTGTCGTATCGCTTTCGGCTGCCGCCGTTATTTCGAAATTTTTCGGCACTTCGGTGGCTGTTTTGACCGCGACGGTTGGGTTCATTCTCGTTTTTGCTTTGTTGGCGTTTGCCGCAGACAGGCTGATTTTGCGACGGCAACACACCGTTATCGATAAAATTTTGAAGGAGAGCGGCCGTGAGTGCCGCATGGAATATGCAGATTAAAACGACCGTAAACAATATATGGAACATCGGAAAGGCCGACGCGGAAGCCGCCGAACGGTTAAAAAATGAGCTGGGGATATCCGAATTCCTTGCTGAACTTATCACGGCCAAAGGCTTTGTCGAAACGGATGCGGCGGATGAATACTTAAACGGATCCGTCGAGCTTCTTCACGATCCGTTTTTGCTTCCGGATATGGATAAAGCGACGGAAAGAATCCGTGAAGCCTTGGAAAAGAAAGAAAAAATACTCATTTACGGGGATTATGATGTGGACGGCGTTACCTCCGTGTCGTTGCTTTTGCTCTATTTACGCGCACACGGTGCCGAGGTAGCGTATTACATTCCCGAGCGTGTCCGCGAGGGCTATGGGTTAAACATGGCGGCTATGGAACGCTTTGCGGCCGAGGGGATCAAGCTCATTGTTACGGTGGACAGCGGAATTACCGCGCACGAAGAGGTCGAGCTTGCCGCGTCGCTCGGGGTCGATGTGGTCATAACCGATCATCACGAATGCCGCGAGGAGCTTCCGAAGGCCTGTGCCGTTGTGAATCCGCGTCGCACCGACAGCGCGTATCCGTTCGCGGAGCTTGCGGGTGTGGGCGTTGTGTTCAAGTTAGTGTGCGCTTTGGAGGGCGGAAAGGGTATTGCCCGTATATGTTCGCAATATGCCGATATCGTGGCGCTCGGCACGGTGGCGGATGTCATGCCGATTGTCGGGGAAAACCGTGTGATTGTGCGATTGGGCTTACAGCGCTTGAACAAAACATCGAACGACGGTTTGGATGCCCTAATTCACGCCGCCTTTTCGGAAAAGCATTCCTCCAAAAATCGCAAGCTTACCGGTTCTTCCATCAGCTTCGGTCTTGCACCGCGTATCAACGCCGCCGGGCGCATCGGCGATGTGAACCGCGCCGTCAAGCTGCTTGTGACCGAAAACCGCCAGGAAGCCGTCAACATTGCCGATTATCTTTGCTCGGTCAACCGCGAACGTCAGCTCATTGAAAACCAAATATTTGAACAGGCGGTATATGAGTTGGAAACATCCGACCGGTACGAAAACGATAAGGTCATCGTGCTCACTTCCGACTCATGGCATTTGGGTGTGATCGGTATCGTTGCTTCCAAGCTGACCGACCGATATGGGCTTCCGTCCATTTTGATATCGTTTGACGGAGATGTTGGCAAGGGCTCGGGACGAAGCGTGCCGGGCTTTAACATCAATGACGCCATTTCTCATTGCAAGGAGCAGCTCATCAAATACGGCGGTCATGAGCTTGCGGCGGGGCTGACCATCGCACGTGAAAACGTCGATGAATTTCGTCGTAGCATCAATGCCTATGCGGCGAAAATTTTCGATTTTGACCATATCCATACGGTCTTGGAAGCGGATATGGAGTTAGCCGCCGAGGATTTTTCGCTCGAAAACGCACTGGAGGTTGCCAAGCTCGAGCCCTTCGGATTACATAACGAGGAGCCGCTTTTCTATATGTCGGATGTGTGCATACGCGAGCTGTTTTCCATTGGTGAGGGAAAGCACCTGAAGCTGATACTGGAAAGGGACGGCGTGGTTATGACGGCGGTTTATTTCGGTATGGCAAAGGAACGTTTTCCGTTTTCCGAGGGAATGCATGCGGATTTTCTGTTTACCTTGGGATATAATGATTTTCGCGGTTGTCAGACCGTGCAGATGTTTGTACGCGACGTGCGCCCCGAAAGTAAGATGTATGCCGCCAAGCACCGCATGGAAGAGCTGTTTGCTTGCGTTAAGGAAGCTAAAGTTCCGTGTCCGAAGGAACATATTCCGGAGCTTGTGCATTTTCGCACGATCTTTTTGTATCTGAAAGCCGCTATCCGAGACTTCGAAAAAACACGCACGTTTTCGATATTTCGCTCGTCCAACCAAATCATCACACAGTATAATATCGTTTGTTCGCCGTGTATGCTCAACATTGCTTTAGAGGTCTTTGACGAAATGAAGCTTATTCGACTGACTCGCGGTGAGGATCCCGACAGAGTGAACATCGCCCTGCTGCCGACGGAGGGAAAGGTCGATTTAAACGACTCCTCGTTTTTGCGTTTTATCAAATCCCATGCATGACCGAAAATAATCCGAGAAAGGAAGAAGCCCATGTCTGTAACCTATGGTGAGCTTGAAAAGCAGCTTTCGGCCGCCAAGCATCCGTACAATATGGAAAAGATCAAAGCGGCTTACGAATATGCCGCCGTTATGCACGAGGGACAGTTTCGTAAGTCCGGCGAACCGTACATTACGCACCCCATTTCGGTGGCGATCATAGTGGCGGAGCTGGAATTGGACACCGATTCCATCTGCGCGGCGCTTCTTCACGATACCATCGAGGATTGCAAGGATAAGACCAATCTGGATTTGCTCAAAAACAAGTTCGGCGCCGAGGTCGCGGAGCTGGTGGACGGCCTAACCAAGCTGACCGATATCCGCTTTGAAAACAAAGAGGACGAGAGCATCGAAAATCTGCGAAAGATGTTTTTGGCCATGTCCAAGGACATTCGCGTCATTTTCATTAAGCTCGCCGATCGATTGCACAACATGCGCACACTCAGTGCCAAAAGCGAAGGCAGACAACGCTCTATTGCCCTTGAAACCATGCATGTTTATGCGCCGCTTGCTCACAGACTCGGTATTCAGCGCATCAAAAACGAGCTTGAAATATTAGCCCTCAAATATCTTGACCCCATCGGCTACGATGAGGTGCGCAAAGACATCGAATACCGCTACGGTCAGAGCAAAGACTTTTTGGCTGTCGCCAAGGAGCAGGTCACGAAAAAGCTGACGGAAATGGGCATTCGGTTTACCTTGGAAGGGCGCGTCAAGTCCATTTACAGCATCTATAAAAAGATGTATAACCAAAACAAAAGCTTCGATGAAATATACGATTTCTATGCCATTCGCGTTATCGTCGATACCGAGCTTGAATGCTATACCGTTTTGGGTGTTATCCATGAGATGTTCAATCTCATGCCGGGACGCTTCAAGGATTACATTTCCACGCCCAAGCCCAATATGTACCGCTCGCTTCACACAACGGTCATCGGACGGCAGGGCATCCCGTTTGAAGTGCAGATTCGAACCTGGGAAATGCATGAAATCGCCGAATACGGTATCGCCGCGCACTGGAAATACAAGTCGGGTGACGTGGATAAGGAAAATATTTCCGAAAAGCTCAAATGGATCAAGACCCTTGTCGAAAACGAAAACACAGCGGGCGACGCCGACGAATTTCTGCGTCCCCTCAAGATCGATCTGTTTGAGGATGAAACCTTTATCTTCACCCCGAAGGGTGATGTAATCAGCTTGCCCTACGGCTCCAATACCATCGATTTTGCCTATTCCATCCATTCACAGGTCGGAAACAAAATGGTAGGTGCCAAGGTCAACGGCGTAATCGTTCCGATCGATACCGTGCTTCAGACCGGTCAAATTTGCGAGGTTGTGACCTCGGCGTCCTCCAAGGGCCCGAGCCGCGATTGGTTAAAGATCGTCAAAACGAGCGAGGCCAAAAACAAGATTCGTCAGTGGTTCAAAAAGGAAAAGCGCGACGAAAACATTGTCGAAGGAAAGAACGAGATCGACCGCGAATTCAAGCGTTCGGGACTTACTTGCTCGGAAGCACAGAAAAACGAGATCGTCGAGAATGTTGCCAAGCGTTCGGGCTTTGTGGATGTTGATGATTTTTACAACAATCTGGGCTACGGCGGCATGTCGGTCACTAAATTTTCCGCAAAGCTCCGCGACGAATATGAGCGTCTTGTCAAGGTCGAAGAAGAAAAAACGGTCAATCCGATGGACGCAATCGTTACGACCGACAAGGATCCGCTTTCGGAGAGCAAACGACAGAAGGAAAAGGCCAGCGGTGCCATTCAAAGTGTGGTGGTGGACAGTATCGACAACTGTCAGGTACGCTTTGCCAAGTGCTGTAATCCGCTTCCCGGCGACAGTATCATCGGCTTTGTTACGCGAGGCTTCGGTGTTTCGGTGCATAAGTACGACTGTCCGAATGCTGTGGCCGGACTGAAGAAGGAAGATGAAAAGGATCGTTGGGTCACGGTGCGTTGGTCGCGCGTGTCGTTGGAGCAGGGGGAAAACACGACCGGATCGTTCGAAACGCTGTTGCAGATTTATGCCAACGGCTCCATCAGCATTTTCGCCGATATTTCGGCTGTGTTTGCCGAAATGCGCGTACCGGTACATTCCATGAATTCCAAGGAAACCTCGGCCGGCGGCATGATCATCAATTTGACCATCACCTGCCGTAACACGGCGCATGTCAACAGCATCGTTTCACGCTTGAAAAAAATCAAAGATGTTATGGATGTCACGCGCGGTTTTTCCTGATAACGGGATTGAATCGAAGAAAGGATTTTGTAATATACCATGATCGCATTGATACAACGTGTTTTGAACGCGGACGTTACGGTTGACGGAAAGAAAATTTCCGAGATCGGACAGGGCTTTCTGGTGCTTTTGGGCGTTTATGAGGGCGATACCGAAAAGGAAGTTGCGCTTTTAGCCAAAAAGACGGCCAATTTACGTATTTTTACCGATGAAAACGACCGCATGAATCTGTCGCCCGTACAGCTTCTTCAACGTGGCGAAAGCTGCGAGATGTTGGTTGTCTCACAGTTCACACTGTGCGCCGACTGCAAGGGACAGAACCGTCCGTCCTTTATGGAGGCGGCTCATCCCGACGAGGCCAGGCGGCTTTATGAAAGCTTTGTCGATACGCTTCGCGTATCCTACGGTTTTACCGTGGGTACCGGCGAATTCGGCGCAAGCATGAAGGTGTCCCTTGTCAACAACGGGCCGGTTACCATCCTTTTGGATACGAGAAAGCTGTGAATCCATGCGCCTTGTACTAAAGGATTCGACCGACACACTTAAGGAAAACTATTTGCAGTCGCTTGCGCTTCTGTATCTTCCTTGCGAAACCTTTTCGCCGAAGGACGGCGACGAAAAGCGAATGACCGTCGTCGTCGATTATGCGGAGAAAACACTGTCCGTTTCTCTTGAGCTTAAAATCAATGAAAAATGCGTTGAGAAGCGGTGTACCAAATCGCTTGACCCGACCGATTCACTGCGTATGCGTGTGAAGTTAGCCGTGGGAGAAGCTTTTTTGGAGGCGGCGCAAGAGCTGTTTTCCTTTCGACCGCCGTGGGGGATTGTTACCGGAATCCGTCCCGCCAAGCTTGCGGCCGACTATCTGACAAGGTTCGGCGAAGCGGAGACAAAACGGATTCTCTGCGAAGACTATTTCGTGTCACCGGAACGCGCCGCGCTGTGTATCCGTACCGCACAAAAGGAGAAAGCGCTTGTTTCCGCTTTGGCTCCGAATACGTGCAGTTTGTACATTTCAGTTCCGTTCTGTCCGTCCAAGTGTCGCTATTGCTCGTTTGTTTCGGCAACGACGCCGCGCTTGCTTTCGCTGCTCCCCGCGTATTTCGAAGCATTGTCGGAGGAAATAACGACCATCGCCGAGACGATTCGGTCGTTGGGGCTTACGCTTTCGAGTGTTTATGTCGGCGGAGGGACACCGGCGGTTTTGTCCGCCGAACAGATCGCACGTCTGTGTGCGCAGATACATACACTGTTTGAAATGAGCGGTGTGGAATTTACCTTCGAAGCGGGACGCCCCGACTGCATCACGCCCGAAAAACTGACGGCATTGAAAAACGGCGGTGTGACGCGCATCAGTATCAATACGCAAACGGCCAATAATGAGATTCTGTCCGCCGTCGGACGCAAGCACACGTTTGAGGATTATGTTGCCTGTATGGAGACGGCACACAAGCTCGGCATTCGCTGTATCAACACAGACCTTATAGCGGGACTTCCGGGAGAATCGACCGAGAGCTTTTGTGACAGCCTCAAACAGGTATGTGCGGTCGAACCGGAAAATGTGACGGTTCACGCTTTCACACTCAAACGCTCTTCGGAGTACAAAACGGCACATGCCGCACAGGTGGACACCGCGTCGTTGGCCGCTTCCCGTATGCTGACTTTTGCGAATGCCTATCTTTCCGAATGCGGATATGAGCCGTACTATATGTACCGTCAGAAGAATACGGTCGGGAATCTGGATAACACGGGCTTTGCCAAGCCGGGGACCGAATGCCTGTACAACATCTATATGATGGGGGAATACCATACGGTTTTCGCGGCGGGTGCGGGGGCGGTCACCAAATATGTTTCGCGCGACCGTGAGCGTATCGAACGCGCTTTTTGTGTCAAATATCCGTATGAGTATCTTGACAAGCGCAAATATGCCGGTTTCGATCGTGCATTTGCCGAACATTTTTACAATACGATTTACTAAAAAACGATAGGGTGGTTTCATTGTCAAAACAGAAAGGTCAAACCTATGTGTTTGGCGCGGTCATTCTGATGCTTTCCAATGTGCTGGTCAAGGTCATCGGCGCTATCTTTAAGATTCCGCTCACCAACACCATCGGTGTGGACGGTATGGCGTATTTTAATGCGGCGTACAGCATTTACGTTTCCCTGTATATGATCTCGACCGCAGGGCTTCCGGTTGCCATCTCGCGTATGGTCGCCGCAAGCAATTCGCGCGGCAATCAAAAAGAGGTCGATCACATTTTCCGTATCGCCTTACGGCTGTTCTTCATCATCGGCCTTGCGGGTACGGTCATCATGATCGCCTTTTCGAAAAGCTTTGCCGGATTTTCCAAGTTGAACGATTCGTATCTTGCCATGATTGCCATTGCGCCGACGCTGTTTTTCATTTGTTTGTCATCGGCGGCACGAGGCTATTTCCAAGGGCTTCAGGATATGGTTCCGACAGCGGTATCCAACATCATCGAAGCGATCGGAAAATTGGGAATCGGACTGTTGTCGGCATGGTATTTCTATACGGTCAAGCACTATGAGCTTCCGCTTGTGGCGGCCTTCGTTATTTCGGGCGTTACCATCGGCGTCATCGGCGCAACGGTATATATTTATATCGTGAAATTTCGCTATCACGCCTCGGCCGAGTATAAAAACAGACTTGCCGCAAGTGCCGACATGCCTGTGCGTCCGTGGAAGAGCTTGCTTCGTGAGCTCATCGTTACCGCCATACCTATCGTGCTTGCTTCTTCGATCATGGGTCTTACCAACACCATCGACACCTTCATCATGGCGCGTCGTCTGGTGCAGAGCGGCATTTCTTCCTCGGCGGCCGCTTCCTTCTACGGAACTTATTCCTCGATGGTCGTACCTCTCTTTAACATGATTCCGCCGCTCATTTATCCGTTTGCGACCGGTATCATTCCGGCGCTGTCCTCTGCCATAGCGACCGGGAAAAAGGAAGAATGTTCGGGACAAATGGAATCGGCCTTCCGCATGGCATCCATTATTGCGTTACCTTGCGCGATCGGTATGGGAGTACTGTCCGAAAACATCATCTCGTTTTTGTATCGAACCGAAACCATCGATGCGGGTTCGTATACCGTGACAACGCTTGAGCTTGCTTCGGGGGGGCTGTCTGTTATTTGTCCATCCATCTTTTTCTTGGGCATCATTGCCATTACAAATTCCATTTTGCAGGCACACCGCTTTGAGCGCAAGACTATTATTTCCACAACAACGGGAATCGCCGTGAAGCTGATTGTCACCTATATCCTGTCCGGCATTCCCGGTATCGGTATTTTGGGCAGTGCGGTCGGTACGGCTTCCTGCTATCTGACCATTATGTGCCTGAACCTGTTTTTTGTGATTCGCTGTACCGGTTTTGTGCCGCGCATTCGCCGCGTTTTTTTGAAACCGTTTGTGTCCGGCATTCTTTGCGGAGTTGTCGCGTTTGCGGCCGCATGGATTTTTGACGGTGTACTTCCCGCAAAACTTGTGACGCTTGTTTCCATCGCGGCGGCGGCTCTTGTATATGTAGTCGTGTTGTTGTTTATCAAAGGCATCAACCGCGCGGAGGTATTGATGCTGCCGAAAGGCGAAAAAATATGCGCTGTTTTAGAGCGTTTCGGATGGCTCGGAAAATAGATTGGGAAAGGATATGTTATTATGACGGAAGAAATCAAAAAATTCGGCAATAAAGACAGATACACGCTTGCCGATATGCGTAAGTTGGTTGCCATTTTGCGCAGTAAAGACGGCTGTGCGTGGGACAGAGAGCAGACGCACGAGAGCGTGCGCAATGCCATGATCGAAGAAACCTATGAGTTTATCGAGGGCTTGGACAAAAACGACATAACTCTTATGCGTGAGGAACTCGGTGATGTGCTTTTTCAGGTGTTTTTCCATGCGCAGATCGCCGAGGAAAACAACAACTTCGACATTGACGCGGTTGCCGATGAAATCTGCAAAAAAATGGTGCTTCGCCATCCGCATGTGTTCGGGGATGTGACGGTCAAAAATTCCGGCGAAGTGCTCCAAAACTGGGAGGTCATCAAAAAAGCGGAAAAGAGCCGCGATACGCTCGAAAAGCAGTTGGAAAGCGTTTCAAGCGCACTTCCGTCCTTAATACGCGCCGAAAAGCTGCTTTCGCGCAGCAAAAAAGAAGGACTTCCGGTGGAAAAGGAGCCGTCCGTTTTGATCGAACGTATTCGCGAAAAGGCCGCCGCACTGACGCCGAACGCCGACAGCCGCCAAATCGGCGAGCTGTTGTTCGCGATCACCGGGCTTACCTATGCGCTTGGGATCAACGCCGAGCAGGCGTTGTACGACCGAAACAATACTTATATTTCCGAAGTAACCGAAAACGGAGTGAACGAAGCATGAGACTGGATAAATATCTCAAGGTTACACGCATCATCAAGCGCCGCACAGTGGCCAACAACGCCTGCGACGCCGATCATGTGACGGTCAACGGCCACCCGGCCAAGGCATCCTACGATGTAAAGGTCGGCGATGTAATCGCGATCACTTTCGGTGAAAAAACATTGTCGGTCGAGGTGACCGACGTGAAGGAAACGGTCGGCAAGGATCTGGCGGCGACCCTATATCGGGTTTTGGAATAAATGACTGCCTCGGCGCATAGCATATACAGAATAGGGAAGGAATGAGTGTATATGCAAGCGATACCGTGCGGCACATTTACCGTAACCGATCGGTCAAAGATCGAATTGACCGGCATCAAGGCCGTGGAAAGCTTTGACGAAGTCTCCATTGTTCTGTCCGTATCTTCGGGCGGTCTGACCGTTGAAGGAGAGGCACTGCATATTGAGGTGTTGGATCTCGAAAAAGGGATCGTTTCGGCCGAGGGAAAGATACACGCGGTTTTCTATACCGATTCCCTTTCGCGCTCACGAGGGGTTCTCTCACGCCTGTTCGGAAAGAATACATAGTGTATGGCGATCTTGTTCGGACGTGACCCGTTTCCCGTCGTTATCGCTTTTTTGTGCTGCGGTGTGATCGCCGGTGCTGTCTATGACCTGTTTCGCATAAAGCGCCGCCTGTTCGGACATTTTCCGCTTGTCGTATTTGCGGATGATGTGCTGTTTATGCTTTTTTGCGGCACACTTGTACTGTTATGTGCCTATGCATTTAATGACGGGAACTTCAAATGGTATGAATTGCCGTGTATGTTTTTCGGCTTTTCGGTCTATCGGTTGACACTGTCGCGTATTGTGATCGGCCTTTGCTTTGCCGCTATCAATTTTTTGAAAAAGCTTTTGAAGCGTATACTTTTTCCGCTTGCACGGCTCGTGCAAAGGGGAGGGAAGCGCTTGCTTTGTCTGTCGGAAAGTGTGTATTTGAACCTGTTCACGCATTCGGTAAAGAAGAAACTGTGCGCGTTACGGATCAAATAAAGAAAAATGAAAATGAAGGATGTGTTTTCTTGACTTTAGCAAAAAACGGTATTCTCATTATACTGATCCTTTTGCTGTTGGCATTGGGTATACATCAGCAGCTGCGTTTGAACGAGCTTGAAAAGAATAACGCCGAGCTGCAAGAGCAGCTGTCGGTCAGTCGGCATGAGAACGAAAAAAAACAAAATGAGCTGGATACGCCGCTTGAGGAGCAGATCGAAAAATACGCGGGTGAGCTCGGTTATCGCGACCCGGATGCGCAATATTACTATAATGATTTCAGCGGCTGATGCCGTTTTCAACGGAATGCAGTGGCTGTGATTACCGTAACGGGAGGGAAAAATTATGAGAATCATAAACACGCAAATTCTATCGGAGGAGATCGCCCGTTTGTTTGTCGAAGCAAACTATGAATTGCCCGCGTCGCTTGCCGAACGCATTCGCTCTTGCGCCGAGACCGAGACGAACGCCTTAGCCTGCTCCATGCTTGATAAGCTGACCGAAAACATGCGGGCGGCAAAAGAAATTCATGTACCCATCTGTCAGGATACCGGCCTTGCGGTCGTATTTCTGGAGCTCGGACAAGATGTCTTTTTAGAAGGCGAAGCGTTGGAGACTGCCGTCAACAACGGTGTGAAAAAAGCTTACGAGGAAGGCTATCTTCGCAAATCGGTCGTGCGCGACCCGCTGTTTGACCGCATCAATACCGGAGACAACACACCGGCTGTGTTGCATGTTCGGATCGTGTCGGGAGATAACGTCAAGATCACGGTTGCGCCCAAGGGCTTCGGTAGCGAAAACATGAGCGCGATCAAAATGTTTACTCCCTCCGCGACAAAAGACGATATCGTGGGCTTTGTGACCGATACCGTAAAGCGGGCCGGCGGCAATCCGTGTCCGCCTATCGTTGTCGGCGTGGGCCTCGGAGGAAGCTTCGAATATGCCGCCTATCTTGCCAAAAAGGCTCTGGCACGCGATATCGACACGCCGAACGCCGATGAGCGCTATCGCTTACTCGAACGGGAAATGCTCGAAAAAATCAACACGTTGGATATCGGCCCGCAGGGCTTCGGAGGAAGGACGACCGCTCTTGCCGTGAATATCGAGACGTATCCGACGCACATTGCCGGGCTTCCGTGTGCGGTCAATATCGGCTGTCATGTGACAAGACATAAGACCGCTGTACTCTAAGCCTTTTTTGTCAAAATTTGATGTGGAATCACAAGATTTTTTATTAAATTTCACCAAAACCTCTTTACAAATCGGCTTTTCTGTGGTATACTGTAACCGAAGAAAGGGAAACCTTTCGATCAATTCACAGGAGGCAGAAGATATGAAACTGACAATCACAGGCAAGAAATTCACGGTAACGGATAAGATCTCCGAAAAGATCACCGAAAAGCTCGGAAAATTCGATAAGTATTTCGAAGACGAAGCCGTCGGTACAGTCGTGCTTCGCTCCCGTAAAATGGCCGAGATCATTGAAATTACGATACATTCCAAGGGCACCATGTTCCGTGCCGAGGTGGAGGATGAGAGCATCTTGAACGCCTTGGACAAGGCGGTGGATATCATCGAGCGACAGATTCGCAAGAACAAGACACGTTTGGAACGCCGCCTGAAGATCGGAGCGTTCGACAAGGTCGCGCTTGCCGACAGCCAGTGGAACGATGTGGAGGAAGAAGAAATCCGCATCACGCGCACCAAGAAATTCGTCGTAAAGCCCATGACTCCGGAGGAAGCAGTGCTTCAAATGAATCTGCTCGGGCATGAGTTCTTCCTCTTCATGAATGCCGAAAACGGAAAAATATCGGTCGTTTATAAGAAGAAAAACGAAGAATACGGCTTGATCGAAGCTGTTACGGAATGATCGATCACATTGAAGCCCCCGAAGAGTGCAGTCAAGCGTTTGACAAGCCCTTCGGGGGCGTTGTATGTACAGTACTTTTTTACCGCTATTTTTTCACTTTTCTAAAAAAACACTTGAAAACCGTGCAATAATAGTGTATAATATACTGTACTATTGATTCTATGGAGGTAACTGCCATGGCAACCGTAAAAACCTTTCCGGCTCTTCGTTTTACCGATAAGGCCGGTGATTTTGCCGTCAATGTCTGTCCGCCCTACGATATCGTTACTCCCGAGGAACGCGCTTCTTACATAGAGAAAAGCGAAAACAATATCATTCGCTTGGAGCTTCCGATCGGAGAAAACGCTTATGCCGAGGCCGGAGCGCTGTACAAGAAAATGCGCCGAGAGGGAATTTTGGCCTGCGACGAAACGCCGGGCTTCTACGTTTATGAGGAAGAATTTGCTGTAAACGAAAAGATATATCGGATTCGGGGCGTGTTTGCACGGGTGAAACTGTGCGAATTTTCGGAAAATGTTGTTCTTCCGCACGAAGAAACGCTTTCCAAGGCAAAAAACGATCGCTTCAATCTGATGAGCGCGACCTATTGCAATTTCAGCCCGATTTATTCCATGTATACCGACGAACGTAAAGAAATATCGGGAAAGCTTTCCGCAATGACCGACGGAAAGCCGGACATCGAATTTACCGCGCCCGACGGTGTTGTTCAACGTCTTTGGAAAATCGAAAAAAGCGACGAAACAGAAACTATCGAAAAGGCTTTTTCGTCCAAACAGCTGTTTATCGCCGACGGTCATCACCGCTACGAAACGGCTTTGAACTTCAAGAAGAAGCTGGTCGGGGACGGTGTAATCACGGACGATGAGCATCCCGCAAATTATGTGATGATGTTCCTTATCGACATGGAAAATCCCGGGCTTGTCGTGTTTCCGACGCACCGACTGGTGCGCGGTCTTGCCGATTTTGATCTTACGGATGCGCTTGCCAAAATCGGCGAATACTTTGAGGTTTCCGAAATATCCGAAGCGCAGGTCGATGACTGTTTAAACCGCGCCGACGGACGCAAGGTCTATGTTTTGGCTTCCGAGCACAGATTTTTCCTTCTCTCCTTAAAGGAAAACGAAAAGACGGCGGAAGCGCTTAGTGCGCTCAACCCCGGCAAATCCGAAGCCTACAAGAAGCTTGACGTTACGGTTCTCCATTCGCTGATTTTGGAAAAGCTGTTCGGCATCGACAAGGAAAACATGGCGCGTCAGATTAATTTATCTTACACGCGCGACGCCGAGGAGGCGATTCGCCTCTCTGCGACCGACGGATACGACTGTGCGTTTTTGATTCGTCCGACCGCCGTTTCCGAAATCAAGGATGTGGCGTTGGCCGGAGAAAAAATGCCGCAGAAATCCACGTATTTTTACCCCAAGCTTATTACCGGTCTCGTTATGAACGAGTTGGTTCCGGTCGATAACATATAAATTTAAACCTACGAAAGAAGGGACATCATGCCGAAGGAATTGGAAAAAAGCTATAATCCTGGTGCGATCGAAGACGATATTTATAAAATGTGGAACGACGGCGGCTATTTTAAGCCGTCCGCCGACGCCAAAAAGCCCCCCTACACCATTGTCATCCCGCCGCCCAATGTCACGGGTCAGCTCCATATGGGGCATGCATTAGACGAAACGCTCCAGGACATTCTCATTCGCTACAAGCGTATGAACGGCTACAATGCTTTATGGATACCCGGCACGGATCATGCTGGTATTGCCACACAAATCAAGGTCGAGGAAAATCTGCGCGTCAATGAGAATCTCACGCGCTACGATCTCGGTCGCGAAGCCTTTTTGGAGCGCGTGTGGGATTGGAAGAACCGCTTCGGTTCGCGAATCATCAATCAGCTCAAAAAATTGGGCTGCTCCTGCGACTGGACACGCGAACGTTTTACCATGGACGAAGGCTGCTCTAAGGCCGTTCGCGAGGTTTTCGTATCGCTGTATGAAAAGGGACTCATCTATCGCGGTCACCGTATCGCCAATTGGTGTCCGCATTGCAAGACCGCGCTGTCCGATGCGGAGGTGGACAATCCCGAAACGCCCGGCTCGTATTGGCATATCAAGTATTATGTCAAAGACAGCGACGAATTTGTCATTGTCGCCACCACCCGTCCCGAAACATTGTTCGGCGATACGGCCGTAGCCGTCAATCCGAACGATGAGCGATATGCGCATCTTGTCGGCAAGTGTGTCGTTGTTCCGTTCGTCAACCGCGAGATTCCGATCATCACGGACGATTACGCCGATATGGAAAAAGGAACCGGCTGTGTAAAGATCACGCCGGCGCACGACCCCAACGACTTTTTGGTCGGCGAACGCCATGATTTGGAACAGATCAACGTGATGAACGATGACGCCACCTTAAACGAGGTCTGCGGAAAATTCGCCGGTATGGATCGCTACGAAGCACGCGAAGCGGTGGTCAAAGAGCTCGACGAAATGGGCGTTCTCGTCAAGGTCGAGCCTACCACACACAATGTCGGTGTTTGCTACCGTTGCGGCACGACCGTGGAGCCGCTGATCTCCGACCAGTGGTTCGTGAAGATGGAGCCGCTTGCAAAGCCCGCCATCGAAGCGGTGCGTGACGGTACGATCCGTTTTGTTCCCGAAAATCAGGCAAAAAAATATTTCAACTGGATGGAAAACATCCGCGATTGGTGCATTTCCCGTCAGCTGTGGTGGGGACACCGCATTCCCGCTTTCTACTGCGACGCTTGCGGCGAGACGGTCGTTTCCAAAACCGACCTTACGGTCTGTCCCAAGTGCGGAAAGCCCATGCGTCAGGATGAGGATGTGCTCGACACCTGGTTCTCCTCGGCGCTCTGGCCGTTCTCCACATTGGGTTGGCCGGACAAGACGGACGATCTTGCTTACTACTACCCCACCTCGACGCTGGTCACCGGCTACGATATTATTACGTTCTGGGTTTCCCGTATGATTTTCTCGGGACTTGAGCATACCGGAAAAGCTCCATTCGATACCGTGCTCATCCATGGACTTGTCCGCGACGAGCAGGGACGCAAAATGTCCAAGTCACTCGGAAACGGCGTTGATCCGCTGGAGGTCATTGCCAAATACGGTGCCGATGCGCTTCGCTTTACGCTTGTCACGGGAAATTCCCCCGGAAACGATATGCGTTATTCCGACAAAAAAGTTGAAGCCTCCGGTAATTTTGCCAACAAGATTTGGAACGCATCGCGCTTCATGCTCATGAATCTGGATGATGATACCAAGCCCGAGCTCCCCGCTTCGCTCGGTTTGGAGGACAAATGGATCTTGTCCAAATACAACACGGCAGTTGCCGAAATCACGGCAAACCTCGACAAGTTCGAACTCGGTGTTGCATCGGCCAAGCTGTACGAATTTGTCTGGGATGTGCTTTGCGACTGGTACATTGAGCTTGTCAAGCCGCGTCTGTTCGAAAAGGATACCGAATCCTGCAAAAATGCGCAAAGTGTTCTTCTGTATGTGCTCAGCGGCACGTTGAAGCTTCTTCATCCGTTCATGCCGTTCATTACCGAAAGCATCTGGTCGCATTTGGGTTACGACAAGCCGCTAATCGTTGCCGAATGGCCGAAATACGATGAAGCATTGGCGTTCGATGCCGAATGTGCCGCCATGGAGCGCGTGATCGGTGCGATTCGTGCCATCCGCAACGTTCGTGCGCAGATGAATGTGCCACCGTCCAAAAAGGCGAAGCTGTTCGTGGTTTCCGATTATGCCGACAGCTTCAATGACGCGACGGCCGTATTCTTTACCAAGCTTGCGTCGGCAAGCGAGGTCAACTTAGTTGCGTCCTACGAGGCCGACGGCAGTGTCAGCGTCGTTTCCGACGGAGCGAAAATGTACATTCCTATGGCCGAGATTGTCGATCTCGAAAAGGAACGTGCCCGTCTCGAAAAGGAAAAGGAAAACGCCGAAAAGGAGATTGTGCGCGTCAACGCCAAGCTCTCCAATGCGTCCTTTACCGACAAGGCTCCGGCGGCCGTGGTGGAAGCCGAGCGTGCAAAGCTTACCAAATACACCGAGCTCCTTGAAAACGTCAAGGACATGCTTGCCAAGCTTTAACCGAATATAGAATGAAAAAACGGACTCTGTGCGGATGATCACACAGAGTCTGTTTTTCGTTAAGCTAAAACCATTTTTTCGAGTGCTTCCGGAACAAACCCGGCCTTTAGGGGTTTTGTGCATATCACGCCATTAATATCGGAAATGTTGCAGCAGCGATGGAACTTCCGAACTCCGAATTTTTCGCTGGTACACAGGAGGTAGGTCGAATTGGACTGAGCAATGACCGCGCGCCGATATTCGTTTTCCTCCATGCTCACATCGCATATTTCGCCCCAACGATCAAAGCCCGCGCAGGATATAAAGCTGATGTTCGCAAAATAGCTTCGGATACTGCGATACGCTTCGTCCCCATAAAAGGCTCTGGCCGAGCGGTTGAGCACACCGCCCACGCAAATGGCTCGAAAGCCATAGTCCAAGGCTCGATTCAGAGTTTCAAGCCCGTTGGTGATGATGGTCAGATCGCGGAAGCCGTCCAAAAAAGGAAGAAGAGCCGAAGCCGAGGAGGAAGAATCCAAAAAAATCAGATCCTGATCTTTTACGAAAGAACATGCTTTTTTGGCGATCTGCATTTTTTCTTCCGCAAAGGTCAGATCACGCATGATGTATGGTACTTTGAGCGGTGAAATACCGTTGGCTTCCAAGCGCGCGCCGCCGTGAAAGCGCTTTAGGAGATGCTGCTTTTCCAATCGTTCCAGATCACGCCTTACGCTGGATTCGCTGGTATACAGAAGCCCGGATAGCTCTTTGACGGTGACCGTTCGCTTTTCGTATATGATACGCAATATATCCTTTTCCCGCTCGGTACTCATAGCCGACATTCCTCCGCTTCGGTCAACTTTTTGCTCATTTGATAAATATCGTGTGCGCATATTGCTTTTTTCAAGATTATATGCTATATTTTAGTATAGTAAAAGCAGTTTGTCAATAGGGAATACGAACTGTTTTTCAAAAATTTATAAAAAGGAGTGTATCCCTATGAAACGCATTTTCGCTCTGTTGCTTTCGCTTTTGATGTGTGTACCTGCCTTGCCCGCCATGGCGCTCATGCCGGAAACGGTCGAAAGTGTTTCCGAACATACGTCGAGCGAACCCGCTGCCGTTGTATATGACAGCACCGTAACGCCCGGTATCAACATCGCTACCGGTACCAAGGAGGTTCTGAGCTTTGACGAGGCAGAGACTGTCGAGCCGGGTGTCCTGGCCCGCAACGCCACCGGCGCTATTACCGACGCACCGGCCGACGCGACCGGTCACGACGCAAGCAAGGTGTTTGAAGCATCTTCTCTTGTAAGCCGCTATGTGCATCTCGAATGCTTTACGACCGTAGAGGCCGAACGACCGTATTATTTCTCATTTGATGTTTACTCAAACCGCGATGATATCAACGGCGCAGGAAACGAATGCCTTTGGATCATTGACGGAAACAACGGTTCGCATCATAATTATCAGAGCACTTTCGGTGCTGCTTTGCAGAATCACGCATGGTGCACCGTCACCGGTACGGCTGTTTACAAAACTGTGCAGGATCGATTCCATATCCAAGCCGACGCCGCAAGCTCCGGCAGTACGACCCTTACCGGAATTAAGTATTACTTTGACAACATTTTTGTCGTTCCTTATTATAAGGTCTCTTACATGAACGGGGAAACCACGCTTGCCACCGCTTACATCAATCCTGTAGCGGCAGACGGTGCTATCCTTGACGAACTGACGCTTGATCTGACCCAAACGGCAGCCATCTCCGGTGCGAATTTACTCGGCTGGTCGTTAAACGCGTCCTCCGAGACAGCCGATGCCCCCGCTGCCGTTGCCGCAGAGGGCAAGGATATCGTTCTCTATGCCGTAACGGAAAAGGTTTCGGCGGTAAACGTCACCTTTATGAACGGCGAAACCGATCTCGGTACCGAAGCTCTGACCTATAACGATCTTATCACAAAAACCGCGTTCGCTTCCGGAAAAGCTTTCAAGGGCTGGTCCTCCACAGCCGACGGAAAGACGCTTGTCACCAAGGTTCCGTCCGAAGCGGTCACGCTGTATGCCGTTTTTGAAAAGCTTGCTACCAAGACGTCCTATGGAACGCTCCTGTACTACAACGATTTTTCCGGTTCGTCTACCGAAGTTAAGACGGGAGTACAGGGCTGGAACAGCGATTCCGCTGATTTGGAGACCATGGATAAATACACGTTTTATCCCGGCAACTATCTGGACAACACCACGTCTGTCGGTGTTCTTCGTTCCGGCTTTGCAACCTCCAAGGGCAGAGAGAATCCGGAAATTGTGAGCGATCCGGCCGGCTCCGGCAACCCGGTTATGCGCGTTCGTCAAACGAATAATTATCCGCGCTTTGAGACGTATTTTTATGCGGATGAGACGAGCACCGAGCCTACGGCGGCTCCCGGTGTTTATACGCTCACCTATAAGCTTTATATTCCCAAAGCCTCGAATTCAGGCAGCTTTTATACCTCGATCAACAAAAACAATTCTTGGTCAACCGGTACGGATTGGAATAAACGTGCACAGAAAATCAGTGTACAAACCGATGCATGGATGACGATCACCCAATCCGTAACCCTTCCGACCGACTATGACAAGCTCGGAAAATTGGGAGTCCTTCGCATCGGCGGCAGCAACGGAATGGATTTCTACATCGATGACTATGCCGTTTACTATGCTCCTACCGTTCAGCTTACCTTTAAGAACGGCATTGCCGAAATCAGCACGCAGTATGCGGTTGTTGATGGCGATCTGCCGCTGGTATTGCTTCCGAGTGAATATCAGAGCTTTGTGGGCTGGTCTACCGACGGAACGGCTGCGAACATTGTTTCCAAGGTTCCGGCAACCGACACGGTTTTGTATCCCGTTTACGAGGAGCCGACAATTGCGGCTGAATACGCCGATCTGATCTATTACAATGACTTTTCTTCCGAAGTAGGAACGACCACCGTGCCTAACGACA
>CAZYFX010000016.1:0-22576 GCA_964646725.1 uncultured Oscillospiraceae bacterium | reverse complement strand
TCAAAACTCATGCGGTGCGGAATTTTTGCTGAATTTGAAAGCCTGTGCGACTACCAAACACTCTGCAAAGTCGGCTGTACGTCAAGTACCCGCATGAGAGGTTTTGAACCGGTGCGAACGACAATGTTTCATCAGACGCAAGAAAACGCAGTTTCATTGTATCCAAGTTTTCTGCGGGCTTGTAAGCCAAAATTTCGGTTAAAAGGTATCGTGATCGTTATAATGGGATGCTGTATGATTTTTTAATTTTTCGAACAAAGGTAAAGCGTGGTAAAAAAGACATAGTTTCATATAAAAGGCATGGTAACTCTACGCTGGTTTTAAGGTGGAGAGTAGCATAAAACAGCTCTCTCCCTCAGTCGGCTGCGCCGACAGCTCCCTCATCAGAGGGCGCTATTGGTGAGTGCGATTTTTTCAGTTTGCGGATAGAGGCAAGCACTAAATCATTTTAGCAAACTCAATATTGCCACTACACTATCCGCTTCATAATATTATCCTACTGTTAAGCTTGCAGTACCTTTGCCATTTCCGCAAAGTAACGATCTTGCGTTAGATGTAGCCTATGCCCTTCGCGCCGGTTCAAAACCTAACATGCGGGTACTTGACAGGCTTTCGAATTTGCGAAGCATTTCGCAGTCGCACATACTGACAAATTCAGCAAAAATTTCGCTCCGCATGAGTTTTGAACCGCGGGTCGCAGGGCAGCGCCCCGGCTGCTTTTTGGTTCTTTTTGCAGAAGCAAAAAGAATAAAACCGCTTCCCATTGGAAGAACGCACTATGTTAACATGCAGAATCCCGGTCAAGCTTATATTGATTCCTTAAGTTGACAGCATTGCCCCCCGACGAGGGTTCGCCCTCTTTTTGACCGTAAACGGTCAAAAATTCACCCATTCTTACGTACTATTTTTGTAAAATAGAGGAGATTTCGCCGTCAGGGCTGCGCGCCCTTGACTGCGGCGGCGAAGCGCCGCTCCGACTTTCGCGAACAAACGTATGTAAAACAAAAAAGTTATCGTCCGCGCGCCTTCGTTCGGTGCAATTGTTTCACAAAGAAATTTGACTCCGACGACAGACTGCAAAAACTCTATTTTTTGATACAGCTCATCTCAAAGCGTCCGACCTCGGCCATAAATCCGGCGGCCGCCGGGTACAGCTCTTTCGGCAAAGGAGCTAAGAAATTTCCTGCTTCGAACGTCCAATCGCCCGTATAGTCGATATCCGCAAGCGCCTTCGTAATGCGATCCCAATATCCGGCACCGCCGTAATACGGCAGGGTGTGTAAGTCGCTTGCGCCGTTCGTGTCGTGTACATGTAAAGCCGTCAGACGGTCATGTCCCAGCGCACGGATAAAATCGCCCACATCCTCGTGTACAAGCATCGCGTGCCCCAAATCCAGGCAAGCCGTAAACCACTTGGAATCCAAAGCATCCAGATAGCGGATAAATTCCTTCGGACGCGAACAGGTCGAATGCTGAATGTGCATTTCGCCACGTCCGATCAACTGCTTGCATTGCCACATATTTTCGAGCGCGACACGAATGCCGTATTCTTTACAGTACGGCTTCAAGCGGTTGTAAAACTCCACGTTCAGCTCGAACAGCTTTTCGGGCACACCCGGGTCGGCATAGGTGAGGTGCTGCATCGGATGCACCACGATGCGCGGAACGCCCAAAAGCGACGCATATTTCATGGAACGCACAATGTTTTGAAAAATCGCTTCGTCCCTCTCGGGCACTCCACAGCTTGAAGCGAAAGGCGCATGAGCCTGATTAAAGACCATGCCCTTATCCTCGGCATAGCGGCGAAGCGAAAGATACTTATCTTCAATTCCCTCGGCGTAGGTGCTTTCCTTGAAAAAAGAGAAGTCGAGCGCCGTAAAACCGGCTTCCTTCAGAAGATCGACCGTTTCTTCGGGGGTGTAGTAGTTGAAAAAGGTGCCTATAGCGGTGGATAGATACATAAAAGTACGTCCTTTCTTCGGATTATCGGCAAAAGCTTCTTGCTATTTCGGCTACGCCGCGCGCGAAATGGTCATACAGCTCCGGCGGGAGCTTTCTCGACGCTTTCGTCTCCATGGACATGGGCACACTTTCGGGGAGGTACTCCTTCACCGCCTCGGCAAAGGCGTTCCAATCGCAAACGCCGTCATACGGCAAGCGGTGTTGGTCATGCGCCCCATCGTTGTCGTGGACATGCAGTGCTTCGATATACGCGCCCGCTTCGCGCACGGCGTCGGCCGGCTCGGTGCCCAAAATAAGCGAATGCCCCGTATCCAAACACACACGCATATACGGGTCGTCAAATTCCTTGACAAAGGCAAGAATCTCATGCGGACGCGCGATGGAATGCGCCCCGAACGGCATGTTTTCAAGGCAGATGACCACGTCCTCGCGGTGTGCGACCTCCAAAAGCCGCGAAAAGAACTCATAGTTGAGCCGATGAAATTCCGCGCTGTCCGGCTCGTCGTTCGGCCCGAACGGCATGATCGGATGGATGACGAACCGACGGCAATGCAAAAGATGCGTTCCGCGAATGGACTTTGCCATTTTTTCGAAGCGTTCGGCACGATCCTCCTCGGTCGCATCCTTGGGGGGATAGCGCCACGGGCCATGGGTCTGATAGATTTCGATCCCCGCTTTTTCGGCGGAAGCGGCGTGAGCGGCAAGCGTTTTTTCGAAAGCGTCCTCGCCGAGAGCGAAGATGGGTGTTTCGGTGTTCACGAAATGCTGATAGTCGGCGGCATCAAAGCCGTGTTTTTTCATGGTTTGAAAGCCGACGGCGATTTCCTCGATATCAAGCGTCGCAGATGAAAAGTAAGCGGATGCTTCAACGGATGTTTTTCTCACAATATTTTCCTCCTCACATATGCAGATACTTTATTTGTTTTTTCCGAATTTCCAGAACGGTGCGATACCCAAGCAGACAAGCATACCGCACGCCGATACGATGAACCACGAAAGGATGGTTCCCTGCCAGCCGAAGCGTTCGGACAGAGCGGCAAAGCCGTAGGTTGAAAGTGCGGAGCCGACGTAGGTGGCAAAATTCAATACGCCCGAGATGGTAGACGTGTGCCCGGTATCCTTGAATTTTCCCGGAACGACGCAGATGAGAAGCCAGTTGATGCCGTGCATACAGCCGGTAATGAGCATGGAGCACACAACCGAAAGCACCGGACTTGCGCCGGAAAACAGCGCCAGAATCCCGGAGGACAGCGCGGCAAGAATAAACAGATAGCCCGCAAGGCGCGGTTCGTTGGGAACAAATTTGTCAAACAGCACACGGCTGAGCGAAAAACTGACAATGCTGAAAATCGGAAGCAGAACACCGGTCAGAATAGAAACGGCGGTTCCGAGGTGGAATGTTTCGCCGATGTACGACGGCATCCAGGTCGTCACACCGTCGCGAAGCGAGCCCTGCATGGCGATCGCAAGGAACATGAACGAAAGCACCGGGATAAAGGGCGCTACGCTCATGGTGGGAGTCGGCTTGTCCTTCTTTTCGACCTTTTCGGCAGCCGATTTTCCGAAATTTCCTCCCTTTCCGATTTTTCTCTCCACGGCACCGATACCGAACAGCACCGTAAACGCGCCGACCAATCCCATGGCGGCACAGAAAAGGAAGAATTTCTTCCAATCGGAGAAGGAAACAAACAGCGGAGCAACCAGGTAGATGACAATCGTACCGAGCGAACTGCCCCAGGATACGACCACGGTTGCGCGCACATAGTCCGCATCCGAAAGATACCCGGTCAAAAGTTTGACGATGGGCGGCCACATAAGCGCCTGTCCGAATCCGTTGACGCACCAGACGGCCAACATGTAATAAGGGTTCGGGTTGAGCGGAAGCAATATGTTCATGGTCGAAGCCAAAATCAGTCCCGCAAACATCAGATAGCGCGGACGGATACGGTCACCGAGGTAACCGCTGATAAGCTGGCCGACGCCGTAGGTGATAAACAGCCCCGTCACGGCAAGCGATACCTTATCCTTGGGAAGCCCCTCGGCGCGGACGATCTCCGAGATCACCGCCGCGTAGTTGATACGGGTCACATAGCTGGTAAAATAAACGAGAGCGCAAAGGTATGTCAAAAGACGAACGATTTTTTTGTCGGTCAACGGCAGCTGTAAGCCGCTTCCGACAGACTGTGTACAGTTCATGAAATACGGTTTCCTTTTCTTTTTTATTTTCCTGTGATATGTACAAGATCGGTACCGTCAGGCCAAACGGTTTTCACCCGGAAGCACTTTGAACGGCATTCCGTCGGCCGTCACCCACACCGGGATGCAGGACGGATTGTAGACGCTCATGCCGTCCACCCCCACCATGAGCGCACGGGCGGCGGTCACATAGTCGTATATTTCGACGTTGGTCGCATACCACACTTCGTCACGGAAGGTTCCCTTGATACCGTTTTTTTGTTGAAAATATCGACCAAACGCTTATCATGGATACAGCCGTCGTCATAGCTCATGGTCAGCGCCGCTTTTTTGCCCTCCGGGAAAAGGTTCGCATAAATACGCACAAAAAACATCCTTTCGATTCGATTTTAAGAATGGAATATGTTGTTATTATACTGCCGTTCGATTGAAAAGTCAATCTTTTCTTTGAAAATTCGAAAAAAACGCCATCGCTTTGCGTAAAACAGGAAAGGCCGACCGTTTTTGCGACAAATTCAAAGAAAAATAACAAAACCTTTGATTTTTCTGTTGATTTTAAAGGTAAATAATGATATAATGATATAATGAAAATTTGCCACGGTACGCAAATCTTTTTTGTTCCGCCGTCGGCTGTATGCTTTGAGCCTTAAATGTGTTTGCAAGAAAGGATTTTCCGTTTATGTGGTTGCTCGTGGATGTAATTTTAGCGGCGCTGCTCGTGCTTTTTGCCGTGCGCGGTGTCAAAAAGGGCTTAATCAAATCGTTGTGCGGAGCGCTCGTTACCGTAGTCGCCGCCGTCGTTGCCCTCAATTTCAGCGCTCCCGTGGCCGAATATTTTCGCTCCACCTTTGTGTATAAGCAGTTGACCGACAATCTCAACGAAAAGGTCGAAGCGTATGTCAACACCGTCACGACCGACAGCCTCGGCACACTTTTGGAGGACGAACCGACCGGGCTTTCCGCACTTCTTGCCGGTTTCGGCACAGGCACCGAAAGTGTTCGCGAAAAATATGAGGAGTTGCTGGCAAGCGGCGAAACACAGATCGCTTCCGCACTGTCCGATTACATCGTTGAGCCGGCCGCCAAAACCGTGTCCGATGCTTTGGCGGTACTTGCGGTTTTCTTGGTATCGCTCATCGCGCTGAATCTTCTGATTTTGGTCTTAGACCTTATTTTCAAGCTTCCGCTTCTCAACGCCGCCAACCGCTTGGGCGGTCTGGTATTCGGCTTACTTACGGGAATTCTTGCGGCGTTTGTGTTCTGCACGGTCGTCAACCTCGCGCTTCCTTATCTGCCGGGGCTGGGGATCAACCTTGACAGTGAAAGCGTGTCGAACGCGCTTTTGTTCTCCCGCCTTTCTTCCGTCAATCCGCTTTCCTTTCTGTATCAATAAATCACCCGCTCATCCGCTTGCTGCATGAATTTAATCGGCGGATGTGCCAACGGAGGTCATCATGTCCATCAAAGCTTTACCCAATGCCTTGTCGATCCTTCGACTTCTTATGGTTCCCCTGTTTGTCGCGCTGTTCTTAATGGGCTTCGTTCCCATTGCCATTTTGGTCTTTGTTTTGGCCGGTGCGACGGACGTGTTGGACGGATACATTGCCCGACGTTTCGAATGCACTTCGACGTTGGGGCGTGTGCTCGACCCTTTGGCCGACAAGCTGCTTCAGATGTCCGCGTTTCTTTGCCTTTGGTATCGAGCTTACATTCCGTTCTGGATGCCGCTCGTTTACTTTGCCAAGGAGTTAGCCACCGCCATCGGTGCGTTCGTCATTTTCCGCAAGAGAAAATTTGTGGTCAAATCCAATTTCTTCGGAAAGCTTGCGACCGTGCTCGTATTCGGTGCGGTATTTGTCATTGCACTGTTCTCCGACAAGCTCGGAAGCGTGGGCGTGACGGTCATTTGCGCGACGGTTGCGCTGTATTTTGTTTTTTCCTGCGGAATGTACTGCGCGGAAAACTTAAAGGGACGTTTTTCGAAGTCGAATAATCCGTAAGCGGACGGCGCTTTCGCCGTGTCACTCTGTCCATTGCCTCACAGAAAGGATATATATGTCAACAATCTGCTGTAATTGCAAAAAACGGCCGGCCGTCGTTTTTGTTCAAAAATTTGACCCGACCGGCAAAAATCCGCCGCTGACCGAGGGCTATTGCCTTCTCTGCGCCAAACGGCTCGGAATCGGCCCCGTCAACGATATGCTCGAAAAAATGGGCATCGACGACGACCAGCTCGAAAGCATGAGTGACGAGCTGTACGGACTGCTGGACAACGGCGGGTTTCCGCTCGACGGAGCTTTTCCCGACGCCGAGTTCGACCCGAATACCGCCGATTCGGAAGACGCGGAGGATAACGACGAGCCCGACGAGGAAGAAAGCGAAACACGCACGCCGTCGGTCAATCTTGGTTCGCTTTTCGCCAATCTCGGCAACTTCGGACATGACCGCAAGCAATCGAAAAATTCGTCGGACGCTTCCAAAAAGAAAACTGCCAAGGGTCGCAAAAATTTAGACACCTTCACACTCAATCTGACCGAAAAAGCAAAGCGCGGTGAGCTTGACCGCGTGATCGGCCGCGACCGCGAATTGGAGCGCACGATCCAGATTCTCTGCCGCCGTCAGAAAAACAACCCCTGTCTCATCGGCGAACCCGGTGTAGGTAAAACCGCCATTGCCGAAGCACTGGCACAAAAGATCGCCGCCGACGAGGTTCCCGTAAAGCTGCGCGGCTTCGAGGTCTGCCTTTTGGATATGACCGCCATGGTGGCGGGAACGCAGTTTCGTGGTCAGTTTGAAAACCGCATGAAGGGACTCATCGAAGAGGTCAAGCGCCTGGGCAACATTTTACTGGTCATCGACGAGGTACACAACATCGTCGGCGCGGGCGATTCCGAGGGCGGTATGAACGCCGCCAATATCTTAAAGCCCGCCCTTTCGCGCGGAGAACTGCACGTTATCGGTGCGACGACCCTTTCCGAATACCGCAAATATATTGAGAAGGATTCGGCGCTCGAACGTCGTTTCCAGCCGATCGTCGTGGCCGAACCGTCCGTGGCGGATACCGTCCGCATTTTGGAAGGCATCAAGAGCTATTACGAAAGCTTCCACGGCGTAAGAATTCCCGACGAAACCGTCCGTGCGGCCGTCACGCTGTCCGAACGCTATATCACCGACCGTTTTCTCCCCGACAAGGCCATCGATCTGATGGACGAGGCCGCGTCGTATTTGGCTTTGCACGACGAAAACGTCACAGAGGCCGCCAAGGCCAAGGTGCTGTTGGACGAAGCCGACGCTGCACTTTCCCGTTTGGAAAATGCGCCGCCGAGTGAGGAAGAACCCGAAAAAGCCGAGGATTACTACCATGCGTTGGCCGACGCCAAAACACGAAAAGCCCAATGTCTGGAAAATTTTGACGAGTGGGAGAAAAAGCGCGCCGACGTATCTCTTTCCACCGAACACCTGGCGGAGGTTATCGAAATCTGGACGGGCGTTCCGGCAAGCACGGTCAACGAAAACGAATTCGTGCGCATCGATCAACTGTCCGAACGGTTAAAGAAACGCATCGTCGGGCAGGACGCGGCGGTCGATGCCGTTGCAAAAGCCATCAAGCGCCAACGCGCCGGGATCTATGCCAAGGAAAAGCCGGTGTCCTTTATTTTCGCCGGGCCCACCGGCGTCGGAAAGACCGAGCTTGTCAAGACGCTGGCCGCCGATCTGTTCGATTCCCCCGAATCGCTCATTCGGCTCGATATGTCCGAATTCATGGAAAAACACGCGGTCAGCCGTATCATCGGCGCGCCTCCCGGCTATGTCGGATACGACGAAGCGGGGCAGCTGACCGAAAAAATTCGACGCCGTCCGTACAGCGTCGTGCTGTTCGACGAGATCGAAAAGGCGCACCCCGATGTGCTCAACGTGCTGTTGCAGATTCTGGACGACGGACGCATCACCGATGCGCACGGCAAAGAGGTCAATTTCAAAAATACCGTCATCATCATGACCACCAACGCCGGGTCGGTCGGAGTCAGTGCTGCCGCAGGTTTCTCCCGTTCGGCCGACGAGGTCGCCGACGGAAAAACGCAAAAGGCACTGGCGGCTTTTCTCCGTCCCGAATTCATCAACCGTATCGACGAGATCATCACTTTCCGTTCGCTGACAATGGAGGATTTCACCGCCATTGCGCGTATCCTGGTAAAGGAGCTTGCGGATGTGCTTGCCGAGAAAAAGATCACCCTTTCCTGCGCCGACGAGGTGTATCCGTTGCTTGCCGAAAAAGCATACTCGGTCAAATACGGTGCGCGTAATCTGCGCCGCTTGATACAGACCGAAATCGAAGATCGCGCGGCAGAGCTGATCATTGCCGGCTACGACTCTCACATCCGAGGCATTTCGGTGTATGCCGAGGACGGAAACATTCGCGTAACGGTCATAAAATAGGTTCAACACAAAAATCAATATAAAGGGAGTAATACACATGGATAACAAAATGACACTTCTCGTAATGGCAGCCGGTATGGGCAGCCGCTTCGGTGGGCTCAAGCAGATCGAGCCGGTCGGCCCGCACGGCGAGGTCATCCTCGAATTTTCGGTTTACGACGCATTGGAGGCCGGCTTCGACAAGGCGGTATTCGTCATTAAGAAGGAGATCGAGCACGATTTCCGTGAGGTCATCGGCAAGCGTATCGAAAAGATGATCGATGTGGAATATGCGTTCCAGGAATTAAACGACATTCCCGCCCCCTATTCGGTTCCCGAAAACCGCATCAAGCCCTGGGGCACCGGTCAGGCCGTTCTGTGTGCCAAGGATCTTATCCATGGGCCGTTCGCCGTCATCAATGCCGACGATTTCTACGGCAAGGGCGGCTACAAGGCTTTAAAGAAGCATTTTGAAACAAGCGCCGAAACCTGCATGGTCGGTTACAAACTGCAAAACACGGTCAGCGAAAACGGAACGGTTGCGCGCGGCATCTGCGAAATCGACGCGAACAGCTACCTGACCGGCGTGACCGAGCACCTTTCCATTCCCAAGGACAACGATTTCCCGGCTGATACCATCGCATCCATGAACATGTTCGGCTTCATGCCGTCGCTGTTCGACGAGTTGGAAAGCGGCTTTGTAAAGTTCTTGGCCGAACAGGGCACGGAACTGAAGAGCGAATATCTGCTTCCGCGCATCGTGGACAAAATGATCAAAGAGGACGGCGAAAAGGTCAAGGTTCTGTACACCGACGACAAGTGGTACGGCGTGACCTACAAGGAAGATAAGCAGTCGGTCGTGGATGCCATCGGAGCGCTGTGCGCCAAGGGACTGTACGATAAGTTCAACTGATCTTTCTATCGTACGAATTGTAAACATGAAAAACGGCATAGTCGCTTTTGCAGCGGCCATGCCGTTATTTAGATGCGGACAATATCCGAAGCCTATACGTCTGTATACGCGGCAGATTTGTTCTTATTTGATTTCTTACAACAACGGTATTCCGTTTGCTTCGCAGACCCTTACCGTTTCTTCGTCCCAAATGCTCGACTGCACCTCGCCGATGTGCGCACAGCCCATCATCAGCATACACAGTCTGGATTGTCCGATTCCGCCGCCGATGGTCAACGGCAGTTCGCCGTTCAACAGCATTTTGTGGAACGGCAGCTCGGCACGTTCTTCGCAGTGCGCCGCCTTTAACTGTGCGGCAAGGGATACCTCGTCCACGCGGATACCCATCGAAGATACCTCAAAGGCGCGTTCCAGCACATCGTTCCAAAACATGATGTCACAGTTCAACGCCCAGTCGTCGTAGTCGGGCGCACGGCCGTCGTGCGGCTTGCCGTTTGACAAAGGTTCGCCGATCTGCATGATGCAGGCGGTGCGGTGCTCCTTCACAAAGGCGTCCTCACGCTCACGCGGTGAGAGGGTGGGGTAGAGGGCTTCCAGCTCGTGGGTGGTGATGAAAGCGACTTCGTTCGAAAGCTTGGTTTGAAGCTGCGGGAAATGCACATACAGCCGATCCTTCACACGGCAGATCGTATCCACGATGGTCTGTACGATGAGCTTTAAATAGTCGAGGTTTCGGTTCTCGCGCGTGATGACCTTCTCCCAGTCCCATTGATCGACGTAGATGGAGTGGATGTTGTCCAGCTCTTCGTCGCGGCGAATGGCGTTCATGTCGGTGTATAAACCGTTTCCGACCGAAAAGCCGTAACGCTTGAGTGCCAAACGCTTCCATTTGGCAAGCGAATGAACGACCTGCGCTTCGGCGCCGATAGCCGGCACGTCAAAACTTACCGGGCGTTCGTAGCCGTTTAAGTTGTCGTTCAAGCCGCTTTGTTCGGTAACGAACAGCGGAGCGGACACGCGTTTCAAATTCAAAGCGGCGGCGAACTCGTTTTGAAAGGTGGTTTTGATGTAGGCGATGGCGCGCTGGGTGTCGTATTCGTCGAGTACGGGCGTGTAGCCTGCCGGTATTTGAATTTTGTTCATGAAGATCCCTCGTTTCATGTTGTGCGAATTGGTTGATTTTGAAACAACGGTATCATTATAGCACAGCTAATGGGATTTTTCAAGCCCCCGAGCGAGAATTTTACATGTTTTTCGCAAATATAAATGCAAAAGGCGGGCGTATCGGTTTGTGCATGACCGCAACGCCGCAGGGGCTTTTGCAAAACACATTGCAAAAGCCCCTGTTCTCGGAGTATATATGAAAATTTATTGATAATACCGATTTTCGCTGTTGGGCGCGACGTTTTCACCCGCATTTTCATTTGAATAGGTGTTTTGCGTGTAATTCGAATTGGAGGTGTAGGTGGTATACGGCCCTTCGACGGGCTTTACCGGTGTGGGAGCCAAATAAAAGGCTGCGCCGTATAATCCGGTGAAAATGGGTTTGAAGAGCATATAGACGATTTGGAACACCAGCTCAACGATAGCGAACAGGCCGCCGATCAGCGGAAGATTGGAGAACAACGACAAAAACAGGATAATTACGAAGTAACCGCCGACCAAAACGATGTCGGCCAAGAACATTTGAAGCTTCTTTCCTTTTGTCAGCTTTTTGGAGAGCCGAAGCGCCGCCGTGGCGTTGACGTCGGAGCGTGTCATGAGTATGTAGGGAACAAAGCGGTATTCATATGCCTTTACGATGGTCGGGATAAGCCCCAGTATGAAGATCAAAACACACAGTACGACAAGACTTCCGCTTCGAACGGATGCGAAGGGGGACGAAGAATAATAGCTGTAACGGCCGAAGCTGTGACGGAGCGTCGCGGTCAAAGAGGAGATCAGGACGGGGATCAAGCAGAGAAGAGCGCCGCCCGAAACAAGCGACCAGATGAGTGTCCACAGCTTTTGCCACGCCATACCTCCGGCTGTGCGGAAAAAGGACTTCCCGGATTTGAAGCCTTCAAACAGCTGGTCGGTGTTGATCGACTTTCCCTCTAAGGAATCCAAATAGATCTTTTGCATTCCGCAGCCGACAACATAGCAGAAAGCGATACCGATCGGCAAAAAGCCGAATGAAAAAAGAATGGCAATGACTTCGATAACGCCCGTCAACAGAGATAAGCCCCATAAACGAACGGGCCGTTTTCGGAGTACGTTCAATGCGCGTTTGTACATGTCGAAAAACATAGGTCAAGACTCCTTTAAATAAAATGTTTGGTTTAGCGGCGGTGAGAGGGGCGCGGATCGTTCGATGGCATTCCTCCTTTTTATTTAAACATATTTTTGATTCTTCCGAATATTCCGCCGCTCTTTTCCGAGGCGGTATCCGCTCCCGTTTCGGCATCGGCGCTCGCGGCAGGCTCATGAGAGACTTCCGATGCTTCATCGGACGCGGCGTTTTCGGCTTTTGCGGTCGGTGAAGCCGTTTCGGCGGCATCGGCCGACTCGTCCGACGCAGTCGCGGCTGCGGTCGGAACGGACGGGTCGTTCGTCGGCGTGTCCGACGCGGCTTCGTCGGAGGGCTTTTTGGACTTGGGAACGTATATTTTCACCTGTTCGGAGCTGATTTTTTCGACCGTGTCCATGTCTTTTTTGAAAATGGGAAGGGTCATGGAGCCGGGGTTGATCAGAATGCCGGTAAGATCTTCGTTGCGTTCGGCAAATGTCCGCAGCTCGTCGTAGGAGAACATGCCGATACGAATCTTATCGCCGCAAACACGGGTTAAAGCCGCCAAATCGGTATAGGCGGGCAAGAACAGACCGGTCGGATGCTTCAAGGTTATAAGCTTCATGGCACGCGATTTGTCGAAGCTCGGCTTTTGAGCAAAACGATATGCTTCGCCGCCGAAAAACTTGATGTCGGGACGAAACAGCGGTATTTGTTTTTCGTCTACCGTGCATTTCAGCTCCGCACAGCGCTGCGAAACGCGGATCTCACGATCCGGCTTGTCCAACGGATACTTTTCTTCGGCATACGCAAACGGACACAGGAAAAAGGTTTGCTTGAGCTCGTGACACAAAAGACCGAAGGATGTCTGTGCCATGGCCGCCATGTTTTCGTTATTTGACGCGGAGGTATTGATGTACTTCCAAATCAAACTGCAAAGGGAGCTTCCGCTGTATTCGAAAAATTTGGCGTTGGGGTCGGGACTGTAGTCGTCACGCAGAATGACGCAGGCATGATCCTTTGTCCCGACGTTCAGGCGAAAATTCAAAATGCCGTAAGCGTACCAGGTTTTGATGTGTGCGTCGAATTCGGCTTTTGTAAATTCCCTGATGGCAAGCGTCGGAAGCTCGGAACCGTTTACGAACGCCTCGGCGTATTCGCGGGAGGTGAATATATTGGCACAGCCGTCCCATGTGCAGGCCGGGATGCTTTCGGAGATGTTGGTGTTGTAGATCATATAGATCTTTTCAGCCTTGTTTAAAAAAGGGATACCGAACTTCAAAGCGTAGGCGCGCAGCTGATATTTCTTGAATTTTCCGTTATCGACGGTCGGACAGCCGGGCTTCAGCTGTAAGGGCGTTTCGATGTTGTCGGGATTGGAACGGCAGCAGGCTTGCATCAAACGATCCTTCGGTCGTTCGCGACGCAGCTTGAGAACGATCGCATCCAGGGCTTGCGTATGCGTGTCCTTTAAGCAAAACTCATCTGCGGTAAGAGCAAACAGCGCAAACACGTCGGAGATTATCGGAACGGTCGGATCATCCACCTCCTCTTTCGGAAGCTTGACCTGAACGGCATAAAGGTCGCCGTTGTCGAAATCGATGAGAACGTATTGCGGATCGGTACCGGTGGGGGAGGTGTAAACGACTTTTCCTTGCATAAGCGATTCCTTTCATAGGAGAAACAATAAATTTGTTTAAGTATATCATATTATACAGTAAATTCCAAATAAAGTCAATAGTTTTGAACAATAAAACGAACATTTGCAATTGTGATTTGAGTGTTGATATATTTTTGAACGATTTGTAGTTTTATTTTCGGCGAAATGGCTTGACAAATTCGTGTCTCTGTGCTATAATAGATAAGCAACGTGAGCAGAAGCGGTTCAGCGCCTCATGCCGGAGTGGCGAAATCGGCAGACGCCCGGGACTTAAAATCCCGTGGGACTTATATCCCGTACCGGTTCAAGTCCGGTCTCCGGCACCACTTGTTGCAATGGATATATCGCGGAGTAGAGCAGCCTGGTAGCTCGTCGGGCTCATAACCCGAAGGTCGTTGGTTCAAATCCTTCCTCCGCAACCAGAGAAATGCACTTGCGAAAGCGAGTGCATTTCTCGTTTCACAAATCCCGTTCGGGATTTGTGAAACGCGCTCCGCACGTGAAATATGGTTTCGTCATATGAAATGCCTGCGGGCGTGAGGGGATTGATTTCCTTCCCTTTATCTACCATTATATAATGCCGCTCGTTTTTTACCGTGCCTTTCCTTGGGCACCGTAAAAACATTCGTACCGTAATTGTGCTGTCAAAAGAATTGTCGGTACACAAGACCCGGAGATCGCACGGTTTCCGGTATTTTTTCTGCCTAAAAATGTGAAAATTTCGGATGTCGATCTCCGAATGGGAAAATGAAAAAACGTCAACCGTTCACGAAATTCACCGAAAATTCACTTACATACGTAAATGTTTTCTTATTTGTGATTCGCGATGTTAAATCTTTCTGTTTTGATTGACAGAAAACAGAGAACGGTGTATAATAATGAAAAATGTTGCTTGGGCGGCATTTCGCACGACACCGTGTGCTGTGCGGGAGTCGTCGTGTACGCTCTCGACCGAGAAAGGGGAACTGTCATTGAAAACGAAAAAAATTACCCATATGCATGACACTAATGTGCTCTTTCTGCTTGTGTTTGGCTTGGCTTTTTTGCGGGTCTCGGCAGCCGGGGAATCGCTGCTCGAGCCGACCGCCGCGAATTTTGAAGTGGCAGAGGTCTTTTCCGAACACATGGTGATCCAACAGAACGAACCGATCGTTATCTACGGAACCAGCACCGATGAAGGCGGTGTGGTCGTTGCGCGCTTCGGGGATGCTTTTGCATCCGGTACGGTCGAAAACGGTGCGTGGCGCATCGAATTCAATCCGACGTGTTCCGGCCCGCAAACCTATACGTTGGAAGTGTACGGTGCGCCGTCGGCGGGACATGTGGTATTCGAAGATGTGATCGTGGGGGACGTATACCTTGTGATCGGTCAGTCCAATGTGGAATATTCCGTCAGCACATTGCCTGCGGAACAGATCCCCGAGCCGGACGGCATTTGGGAAGAGCGTGTCCGCTTGCTCAGCTATAACACGAGCGATTTGAATAAGGCGCTGGCTGCGGAGGAATTCGACTCGAAGTCGGAAGACGCGCCTCGTCCGGCACGCCGTATGAAATCCTGGCACAGAGCGTCGCACGGAGAAAATCTCAACGATTCGGCGCTCGGATACTGCTTCGGTCAAAGACTGTGCAGCCTCGGCATGGGAGATGTCCCGATCGGCGTCATTTCATTGGGCTTCGGCGGTATGGAGCTTCGCTCGTTCGTTCAGCCGGAATTGGCCGAGACTTTGACGGGCTACGGCGAGATCAGTCAGGTGTACAACCATTTTATCGAGCCGCTCCTCCCCTTTGCTGTGCGCGGCGTGATCTGGTATCAGGGCGAAGCCAACGCGCCCTATTATCTGGAATATGCGGACAGTATGACCGAATTTCTCACACAGTTCCGTGAGGATAAGGCGCAGAAGACATACACGGATTTCCCGTACTACATCGTCGAGCTGCCTCCCTGCTTTTCCGCTCCGAGTGAGGAGCTTGCCGCAACATGGCAGTTTGTCGATTTCGGATTGGTTCGCGCTGCGGCCGGTATTTTGCCGTCCAAAGTGGACAACACCTATATCTGCGTGACCTCCGATCTCTGGAGCGACCGCACCTATGCCAACAATCTGCACCCCAACAACAAACCGTCCGTTGCTTCGCGGCTTGCCGGTATGGCGGCTTCGGTGGCGTGGAATGCCTCCGGCTTCGAAAATACTCTTGCGCCGACCGTTCGAAGCGTCGAACCCGTCGATGAGGAGGGAAGGGTGTATGACATCTGTTTCGACCATGTTGCCGGTGCTTTGCAGTGGAACGGCGATCCGAAGGGTTTTTACGGCGTCGATTTGGGGTGGAATGCTCTTGATGTGACCGTGGAGATCATAGATACGGATCGCATTCGCGTTACGGCCACCGATCTGCTCTATCGCATCGGATACGGAAGCGACCCCGACAACGTTTTCGGCGAAAAAACGACGCTGTGTAGCGGAAGCGGTATCCCGGCAGCGGCATTTTATGCGGATGTGCGCGAACGCATCGTCACGCGCAGAATGCGGTTTGAAGTTTTCGTGCTGAAGGCAATGGGATGGATAAACTGGTATCGCTATCAGCTGTGCGCGGGCGTCGCCGCGGTGGCTGCCGTGATAGGGATACTTGTATATAAGCTGAAAAAGAAAAAGAAAAGAAAGGACAAAGAGGAGAAGACTGCATGAAGATCGTTGTGTATGATAACGACACCGCAGGCGTTAACGCGCTCGAAAAAATGCTGAAAAACATCCTCGGCGAACGCGCCGAGATCGTCCGAAATCCGCCCCCGACGCGTGTGCTTTCCGACAAGGGCGGATACGACCGCGCATTGTTCTTGATCGATACGCGCTATACGGTCACGGGCGGAAATTTTCTGACGCTTGCCCGCCATATTCGCGAATGCAGCGAGACCTGCCATATCGCTTTCACTTCGATGTTCACCACCGATATGGCCTTTTGTTATAAAAAGCTGGTGCGTCCGAGCGCTTTTTTTCTAAAGCCGGTGGATGAATCGGAGCTGCGCGAATTCGTGACGGACATCGAAAACTTTGAGAAGGCGCGCCGCAGTCAGCTCACGGAACCGCAGATCGTATTGGAAAGCCACGGGACAAAGACGGTCGTCCGTATCAGCGACATTCTGTATTTTACGGCACAGGCGAAGAAGCTGCTTTGCTATACCGAATCGAACGGCGAAGTTCCTTATACGTTTTACGGTACATTGAGTGCGCTTGAAAAAACGTACCGAGAGTATTTCATCCGTTGTCACAGTGGTTTTTTGGTCAATTGCCAACGCATCGAGCAGTTCAACAAAACGGCAATGACGCTGCATGTTCGGGGAACAAATGAGAAAATTTCCGTGTCCAAAAGCCGCTTGCGTGAGGTTGAAAGCTTCGTGAACGGAACCGGCCTGCCGAATGCATGGAAAGAATAAGGATAATCGATTGAACATCCACGACAATCGTCAAAAAATGACAATAATTTAGTTAATTATCAGAAAAACGGGGTGATTATCAATTTCGCTTGCATTTTCAGTCTTGAACGTTTATAATATTATCGTACAAACACCGGTTTGATACACCATATTTATTTTTTTCAGAGGAGTGAACAGATCATGTTAAACATGAAGAAAGTCGCTACCAGCGTTGCAGCTATCGTGCTCAGCGTTTCGAGTGCAGTCGGAGCTTCTGCATTTGAATGGCGGGTAAAGGGTTTCAATACCTCCGTTGTGGAACAAACAGCTCGCGACACCTACCGCGTCGGCGTTGTCTACGAACAGTATGATGACAACGGTCTCAGCACCGGCCTTTTGGCAGGCCCCGCAAATGCCGAGCTCTACGGTCTTGAGCCGTACGCAGTCGCTACGTTCAGCCAGGCTATGACCGAGCGTGAGTGGCCGAACCGTCAGTATGTCCACCTTTACGCCAACGGTCTCAATACCGGCAAGGTGTTCTATACCGGTGACAAAGAGCTCGTTACTTACAGAGATGCCAACTATATGTGGGAACTCTCTGCACCCCATGCAATCATGACTCGCACCCAGGCTTTGTTCGATGACGGCTGGTACACCAGTGCTCTGTATCCCGTTAAGTTCTCCGGCGATTATGCTACCGTTAAGGCCGGCTTCAACAACAAGTTCGGTTTTGGCGAATGGGAAAAGGTCGGCGATACCATCCAGTACGTTCCCGTAACCAATATCCCGTTGACCGAGTATGCCGCATTCGACACGAATGTTTACTACCAGGTTGAAGAAAACGGCGATGTATTCACGCTCGAAGGCGCTTTGGAAGAAGGCGCTGTTACCAATATGACCGATTGCAACGCTAAGGTTATTATCGTTCCCGAGTCGTTCTCTCTCACCGTTTCCGGTCCTGAGTTCAACTTTGACGGAACCGTTACCCCCGGCAATGAATTCGCAAAGGTTATTTCCGCTGCTACTGCTGACAGAAACACTCTTCGCAACTTCGGTCGCGATACGCTCGTTTCCACCTGCGTTGACGAAACTGTCAGAACGCTTAAGACCGAGTGGGTCTACGGCGGTTATGAGGATGCATTCCCCTGCCGTCACTACGAGATCCTCAAGATCGACGGTGTGTTGATGGATGGCCATGCAGTTACTTTCCAGGGCGATCTTGACAATGATGGCGCGCTTGAGAGCAAGACGGTTAAGTTCCCGTACATCTATCGTTATATCGGTGATGGCAACGGCAACACCTCTACCGTTAACCTCACCACCACCGCTCCTTACAAGTTCTTTGGTAGCGACGGTACCCCGAACACCTTGGTTCCTTTCCAGCAGGCGATTGCTGCAATCAGCAGATAAGTAGTTTTCTTAAAGAACCGCTCCGTGTGAGCGGTTCTTTTTTTGGCATTTTTCGAATATCAGACAGATGTTAAAAACCGCCCTATTCAAGCGAAAGCCTGGATAGGGCGGTTTTGTTCAAAAATCGATTCAATCGGAATAATACTTCTTAAAGATATATACCGGTACTGCCGACCATCCGTGACAAAGGCTTCCGGCTTCGCCGAAGTCCTCCGCACCCGCGTCGGTCTCCCAGAAGGTGTCGGCTCCGGCGGCGAGCATCTGTCCCCAACGGGCTTCGATGCGCGAAAGGATCTCGTCCTTGCGGTGACCGCGCATCAGAAATGCGTCGTAGTAGAAAATGCTCATACTGAGCGAGACCGGTGTCAGCGTGTCCGACGCAAGGATGTCTTCAAGTGCCGAAACAAGCTCGTCGGGAACGCTGTCGGTATACAGCATGAGCGCCTGGGTCAGTTCATGACACGGCTTTTCGTCGGTCAGCCGTGTGCGGTAGGCACCGCTTGTCGCGTCAAAGAAATGCGTGTGGGTGCTCTTGCGTAAAGCGTCGGCCGTTTCCGCATAGTGCGAAGCAAGCTCGGGCTTGCGGGCTTTGCACAGCGACGCAAAGCAGGTGAGCGCATCGGCAACAAAGGCGCAAAGCGGGGCTTCGTATACCTGTGTTCCGTCCGGATAGCGTTCGTGACCCTCAAGGCCGGGACGCCATTCGTAGAAATTCCAGTGCTCGTTGCCGGTGTACAGTGGGATCAAGCCCGTTTCGTCGATACGGCTCACAAAGCCGTCGGCGATGGCTTGCAGGGTGGAAAAGTATTCGTCGGCAAGCGTCTTATCGCCGCTGTGCGTTTCGTATTCATACACGGCGCGCAAATACACGGCGGTGAAGCTCGGAATGGTGATGGACACAATGCCGGGTGAGCACAGCTCCAGCAAGCCGTCTCTTTCGCGGTAGGAGCGAGCCATTAACGCAAGAGATGCGCGGGGAAAGCGGTACTCGTGAAAGGCATGGTAGCCGCACAGCATTTGAATGCGGCTGTCTAAGGCGTACAACGCCTGTTCGCGCCATGGGCAGTCCTCGTAGTGCTCGTGCATACATAAACGCAAGGTATTCACACCCACGCCGTATATTTCGTCTTGAAGCCCATCGGAAAGTCCGCTCGGTTCGACCGTCAGCGGATAGACCGTCGGTCGAAGGCCGACTTCCGTAAGAGTCGCTTCCTTCGCGTAGATATGTAGCTGCAAATAGCGTGCGCCGATACGCTGATAGGGGAAGAAGAAATGATTCCTGCCCGGCTTTGCGACAAAACGGAAGCAAAAATTGCGCGAACCGATGTAGCTTGTCACACGCAGATGGCGGCAATGCTCGCCGTAGCCGACCAAAATCTCGGTCTTTTCCGACACTTCGACCGAAAAATCGAGATACCCTGCCGCTTCTCCGCCGAGATCGTACAGAATATACATGCCGTCGTCGGACTGCGGATTCGGCATTCGCGCCGTCGCACCGTCGAAGGAAAGGCTCACGTTCGACAGATACGCGCGCTGCATCCGCTCGGCCTTTGGAAGCGAAGCGTCATATTCGCGAAACACGCCGCTTGTGATGCGCTTGGCTTTTATGCATTCGCCGACGGTTAGCTTTTCGATCGGGCGCGCACTCGGAAGCGGCTTTTCGACCTCTTTGCTCGGTAAGAGCGGCGCAAGCGGAACGGTCGCATCGAATTCGGTGTTGAAGCCGAGCTGACCGCTTAATCGTTCGTGCGTCGGAAGATAGCGCGTGTCGTGAGCCGACAGTGTGTTTGCGGAGCTTATCGCAAGGTCTGTTCCGTCCTGCTTTACGGCGTACAGCACACCGGGCGTTCCGATCGAGCGCGTGGAAAAGTTCGCGCCGCAGACGTATTGACCGATCACCAGCTCGTTGTCGCCGTCGTGACACAGCGCTGTGATATCGAGCGTGTCATAGACGGGGTGAAAATCGTAGTCCTCGAAAATGCCCGCGTCGGCGAACACACCGTTCACCCAAACGGCATATTGCGAAAAGGCGGCGATATACAGCGTGACCGAACGTGTGTCGGTCACGTGAAGGGTGTCCGTATAGCGGTAGTAGCGGTGCTCGGCCGCGGGATCGGGCGTGTCGGCCATGATCCACTTTGCCGCGTGGAAAATATCGTTCATAGACAGACTCCTTTGCGTATTTTTTATTCGGCACTTTTCTCATCCGCAAGGCATTCGGAAATAAAGGAGACTACGCGGTCGCGCTCCAAATGCAGAACGAAAGCGATCTCCTCGTGCAGCATTTTTTCGGCCTCCGAGAGTGCGCGTTTGTCGGAAGCGTGCATTTTTTTGTTTTGCTTTTCAAGCTCGGTCTGCCGTTCGTAAAGCGTTTTGATGAGCGACGCAAGCGCGGACGGTGAGCCGCTTTTCAAAACGCCCGCATAGGTGGATTTGCGAAGTGAGTCGTTTTCGACCCACATGGTCTTGCTGGTGGGCAGACTGCGGATCATTTCGTAGACCTCTTCTTCGGAGAGCACCTTGCGCAGCTTTTCGTTTTCACCCTCCTTGCCGACCGGGACATAGACTGTCGAGCGTTCGGAGTAGACCGGCTTGAGGGTATAATAGTCGCTCACGGCGCCGCAAAACTCTCTTTTTGAAATTTCCGAAACGGTGCAAACTCCGTGTACACCGTAAAATACCGTATCGTTGACCGCAAACATGGTTTTATATCCTTTCCTTTCTACCCGAGGGGTATCGATTTGAAAATCCTTAATTAACTACAGTATAGCACAAAATTCGGAAAAAAGCAAACGAATACGGTTAATATTTACGATTTGTATTTTTGAGCGTGCATAAATTGTTACATTTTGCACAAAAACGAAGAAGGGACAAATAGTATAAGTGATAAAAACGGCAGCTCAAAGTTTCAACTGTACTCCTCCGGGGGGGCACAACAAGATCGAAGTAGGCAAAGCTTAATTGTAAGGCTTTTGCTTATTTGCAGAACGTCATCAACCTTTTGGTGCAAAAAATCAACTAAGGGGTTGACAAACGCTTTCTCTTGTGATATAATGATAATCACAAGAGAAAGGATGGGTATTAAATATGACTGAAATAGGGAAATTTCTGAAAAAAATAAGAGTGGAAAACGAGGAAGTGCTTTTGAGTATGGCAAAAAAACTTGATGTTACCCCATCGTTTCTTTCTGCTGTCGAACTTGGTAAAAAGAAAATGCCCTACGAATGGAATTTGAAGATCCGTTCTGCGTATTCCTTGACACCCGAGCAAGAGGACGAGTTGGACGAAGCCATATCACTTTCGGAAAAAGCAGTCATACTTGACTTTGAGGAAGTATCTCCTACCGCTAAAAAGCTGGCCGTTTCGTTTGCACGTTCGTTTAGTGATTTTTCGGACGAGCAGCTGGAAGCTTTAAAGAAATTGATGAGCAACGAGGGGGATAAATGAGCTTGATACCTGTTAAACCTATTTCAAGACAGGCTATTTGGGAAATGGTGCGAGAACTTCGGGCTCTTTTAGGAGTTGAAAACGATTTGTATTTCGATATCGTCGCATTTACCGAAAAGGTATTGCCCCATTTGCTGCCTGACTTTGTTTTGGAAATTTGCTCGGAAGAAGAAATGGGCAACCTTCACGGAGAAACTCTTCCGGGTGAATGCAGAATACGCTTGCGAGAAGATGTCTATATCGCTGCTTGTCAGGGAAAAGGGCGTGACTGTCTTACATTGGCTCACGAACTCGGACATTTACTCATGCACGACGAGAGTTCAATCGTTTTTTGCAGATTAGAACCCAATGGAAGAATTCCCGCTTACCGAGATTCCGAATGGCAAGCCGATGTTTTTGGAGGTGAATTGCTCGCACCGTCCTATCTTATTGCACAGATGACAGCAACAGAAATACATGAAAAATGTGTTGTTTCAGTTCGCTGTGCCCAAAGGCAATTACAAGCCATTGCAAGCGAACGAAAAAAACATTCCGCCTCATTTTAATTAAAATAAAAAATATCATAAAGAAAAAACACACGACCTGTTGTTGCAGCAACAGACAATGTGCCTTAAATGTGAAGATTACTCTTCACGTACAATTCTTTATGTCAAGATATTTTTGACGGCAACCAAAGGTTGACTTTATGAGAAAAGGGGGGCTGTGATATATTATTGTTCGTTTTCACACTCTGTCATTGTTTTTGATTTTTACACAAAAACAAAAAAACACACGAATAAGCTGTTGGCGCAGCAAATTCCTGTGTCTTTCGCAGAAATATGTTATACATACTCCTTTGGCATTGAGTATTATAGCATATTTCTGCCCTTTTGTCAATCTATCCGAGCAAAATTTTTC
>CAZYFX010000015.1:0-24116 GCA_964646725.1 uncultured Oscillospiraceae bacterium | reverse complement strand
CTTGTCAAGCTGCTGCAATCCTCAAATGCACAACTACCAATACTCGTGATTCCGTCGGCTATAACAACGGTCTTGATTTGACTTATTATTTTACTGTACGAACCATAAAAATCCGGCATATCCCCATGCCCACTGATCGTCAGCGTACCGGTAGTCTCATCCAAGCTCCACGCAAAATCTTCCGCCACCTTCGCGCTCACGCCGCACATCAGCACCGCGCCCAGCACAATAGTCGCAAACAAAGTTAACAGTTTTTTCTTCACAATAATTCCTTCTTTTCTTTTGAATTCTGATTTATTATATCATATCACCGATATATATATATATTAAAATTGTTAATTTTAAGTAAACACAGAGCATTGATTGCACAAAATCGAAAAAAGTGATATAATAAATTCCGGTAGAGTGATATGAACTCACAATAAGCGAATGGAATATTAAGAGGTTACGACTCCTGTCGAATACTTAATTATCCACGAAAGAACCCCAATTATCAGACTTAATACCGTCTGACAATTGGGGTTTGTTTACAAGGTTGTTTTGCGAAAAAGGCAACGACGCGGGTGTATGAATCCCGTTGTTACTTCGACCCATCCACAATATTTTGCATCCACTTTCCGCTCTTGACCAAATACATGCCGACAATCGCTTTGACGATATCCACCGAAAGCGTAACGGCATACAGCGGCACGATCGGAAGTTCGGTGAAAACGGCCAATGACAGAGCGACCGGAAAGGCTACACACAGCATATATACGCTGTCAAACAGGAACGTGATGACCGTTTTCCCCCCGGAGCGCAACGTGAAATAGGCGGAGCTGGCCAATGTGTTGACCAGAATATAGAAGGAATACACGCGCAAAAACGAAACGGCGAGTGCTTTGGCTTCCGCGTCCGTTTTGCTGTACAGCTGAGGAAACAGGGGTGCGCAAAACCAGAGAATGACCGCCAAACCGACGCTGATAAGAAACGCAAAGACGATCAGCCGCACATCCGTCTTTTTGGCTTCTTTCATTTTGTTCGCGCCCAACAGATTTCCGACGATGATCGCGATGGCGTTTCCGAAAGCGATGGTGGCCACATTGAAGATATCCGTGACGGTGGTGGAGATGTTGTATCCGGCTACGACCGCTAAACCGCGTAAGGAGTAGCAGTAGGTGAGTGAGGTCACGCCGATCGCCCAAAAGGCTTCGTTGACCAGAAGCGGGATGCTCTTGGGAAGCACCGTTCGGATAAAGGAAAACGGAACGCGCAGTGTTCTGTATACACCGTGCAGAAACGAATAGGTTGCCCGTGTGTGTACCGAAAAAGCAATGACGGCAAGCTCGACGAATTTGGCAATGACCGTTGCAATGGCTGCTCCCTTAACGCCGAGTGCCGGAGCGCCGAAGTGCCCGAAGATGAGCACATAATTGAGCGTAAGATTGGTAATGATAGCGGCGATTCCCGCTTTCATGGGAAGCGTCGTGTGCTCGGTTTCGCGCATGGTGCTTGCATAGGCCTCGGTCACAGCCTGCGGAATGATACCGATCAAGATGACGGATAGGTATTCCTTGGCGTAGGCAAAGGTTCTTTCCAAATCGAGCTTTTCACTTCCTTCGTGCAAAAACAGTCGGATGAGCGAGGGACCTGCGGTATTAAGCAGAAGCAGAGCTCCCGCCAACAGGCACAGATTGGTGTACAGCTTCAAACGGAAGCTCTTTTTTACACCTTCGTAGTCGCCTTTCCCGTAAAACTGTGCCGTGAAGATGCCGACGCCTGCACAGCCGCCGAACAGACAGAGGTTGTAAACGAAGATCAGCTTGTTGACGATGGAAACCGCCGACATTTGTTCGGTTCCGACCGCGCCGACCATAACGTTGTCCAACAGATTGACGAAATTGGTAATGCCGTTTTGAATCATGATCGGTACGGCCACCGAGAGCGCCTTGGCGTAAAACGCGCGGTCGCCGAAGAGGTATTTCAGTTTTTCTTTCATGTTTCACCTGTATGATTTGAATTTTCGTGATTGTTTGTACATTTTCCGCACGACGCACAGCAGCCCGAGCAGGTGTGCGCGTGTTTTTTTAATTTCCATGCGCCCCACACGGCAAGTGCAAGGAGCATAACAACGATTAAATCGGCAGTCATAGGCTCACCTAATGCATAAACAGAAGCGCGACACGGTAGACAACAAAGGCACATACCCAGGCAATCCCCGTTTGCCAGAGCATCATGCCCGCCGCCTTGGCAAGCGAACCGAATTCGCGGCGAATGGCGGCCATGGCGGCTACGCACTGCATATACAACAGCGTAAACGTGAGAAACGACAGCACACCGGCGGTGGAAGAAAACTCCGCTCGCAGTGCTTCTTCAAAGGTCAAAACGGAGGAATCGACCAACACCTTAAAGGTACTGATGACGGCTTCCTTGGCGGTCAATCCCGTAAGCAAAGCCGTCACGGCTTTCCAGCTTGCAAAACCGAGCGGTGCGAACAGCGGTGCAAGCAGTCGGCCGAGCGAGGCTAACATACTGTCGGCGCTGTCGGAAACCATGGAGAATTTGAAATCAAAGTTTTGCAGTAACCAGATGACAATGGTCGCAAAGAAAATGACCGTAAACGCCTTGACCAAAAAGTCCTTGGCCTTTTCCCACATATGTAACAGCACATTTTTCCCCGAAGGAAAGCGATAAGCCGGGAGCTCCATCACAAACGGAATCGGCTTGCCCTTAAATTTTGTATGATTCAAAAGCTCCGCCGTTAAGATTCCCACCGCTATTCCGCCGATATACAGACAGCACATGACGAACACTTCTTTTCCCGGGAAAAAGACCTTCGTAAAGACGGCGTAAATGGTCAGCTTTGCACTGCATGAAATGAACGGCGTCAATAAGATCGTCATTTTACGGTCGCGTTCGCTGGCAAGCGTTCGTGTGGCCATGACGGCGGGAACGGAGCATCCGAAGCCGATGAGCATCGGCACAAAGGATTTTCCGGAAAGACCGATCTTGCGAAGCAACTTATCCATAACAAAGGCAACACGCGCCATATAGCCGGTATCCTCCAAAAGGGAAAGGAAGAAGAACAGCGTGACGATGGTCGGGAGAAAGGACAGCACACTGCCCACGCCGTTAAACACGCCATCGATGATTAAGGAGTGCAGGGCGGGGGATACCTGTGCTTTTGTCAAAAGCGTATCGACCGCGCCGGTAAAGGCGTCGATGCCCATGGAAAACAGATCGGACAGCGTCCCTCCGATGAGCCCGAAGGTCAGCCAAAACACGAGCGCCATGATGCAGATAAATATCGGAAGCGCCAAATATTTGTTTGTGAGTATGTTGTCGATCTTTTCGGAGCGAAGCTGTTCTCTGGTGGGCTTTCCGGATTTTTTAAGCGCGACGGCGCAAAGCTTCTCAATGTAGGTGTAGCGCATGTCGGCCAGTGCCGCTTCGCGGTCGGTGCCGAGATTGGTTTCCATTTCGTCCACCACATGCCCGATGATGTCGATCTCATTGTCCGACAGAGACAGCGACGCAAGCATGGGCTCGTCCCCTTCGACCAATTTGGTGGCCGCAAAGCGAACGGGCACACCGATACTTTCGGCGTGATCCTCGATCACATGCGCGATCGCGTGAATGGCACGGTGAACGTCACCCGTGCAAAAGTCGTGCTTGGCGGTCGGAACGGCGGCTTTGGCCGTTGCCACGGCTACCTCGGCTAATTCATCCACGCCTTCGTTCTTGGCGGCCGAAATGGGAAGCACCGGTATACCGAGTTCGGCGGACAGCTTATCGACATAAATGACCGTTCCGCTGGAACGAACCTCATCCATCATGTTGAGCGCCAGTACCATGGGAATACCGATTTCGATGAGCTGAAGCGTCAAATACAGATTCCGCTCGATATTGGTCGCATCCAAAATGTTGATCACGCAGTCGGGCTTTTCTTTGATGAGAAAATCGCGCGTCACGACCTCCTCCGAGGTGTACGGGGACAGCGAATAAATGCCGGGGAGGTCAACGAGCAGTGCGTCCTTGTGCTTTTTGATCAATCCCTCTTTTTTTTCAACCGTTACGCCCGGAAAATTTCCGACATGCTGACTGCTTCCGGTAAGCGCATTGAACAGTGTCGTTTTACCGCAGTTTTGATTGCCGATCAGAGCAAAAACCATTACGTCACACTCCCTTTTCCGTTTGGTCGGGTCGCACCGTGATGAGCGCGGCGTCCTCTTTGCGAAGCGTCAGCTCGTAGCCGCGAAGAACAAATTCGATCGGATCGCCCATCGGAGCGGTTTTCTTTACAAAAATGTGCGTCTTGGGAGTCAGCCCCATGTCCAAAAGTCGGTGACGTAATGCCTTTTCTCCGCCCACCGTTACAATGACACCGCCGGAGCCGATGGGAATTTTGTCGAGCGGAACAGAGGATGCGAGAAATTCCGGAATGGTTATTTTGGATTCCATAACAATATCAGCCTTTCGCAGGGGTTCGGGAATGTATGCACACGAACAGCCACGGCAAAATGTTTTGCGCGTGGCTGGAAGCGCGTGGATTATTTGGCTGTGATATAGCCCTTTTCGGTCAGAAATTCGGCGATGAGCACCGCACCGCCCGCCGCACCGCGTAAGGTGTTGTGAGACAGTCCGACAAATTTGTAATCGTATACCGTATCTTCGCGAAGACGCCCCGCGAAAACGGCCATGCCTTTGTCGGTGTCGCGGTCGAGCTTGGCCTGCGGACGGTTATCCTCTTCAAAATAGCGGATAAACTGTTCGGGCGAGGAGGGAAGATGCAGCGTATTTCCGAAGGTTTTCCACGCATCCAAAATTTCCTCCTTGGACGGTTTTTTGTCGAAACGAACGAAAACGGCGGCTGTGTGACCGTCGCTGACGGGAACGCGCAGACACTGCGTGGTGATCACGGGAGATGTGGCGGGGACAATGGCGTCGCCGCAAATATCGCCCCAGATTTTGAGCGGCTCTTTTTCGCTTTTTTCCTCTTCGCCGCCGATGAAGGGAATCACGTTGTCGATCATCTCCGGCCATTCTTTAAAGGTTTTTCCCGCGCCGGAAATGGCCTGATAGGTCGTCACGACCACTTCGCGAATGCCGTATCGGCGAAGCGGCGTCAAAAGCGGAACATAGCTTTGTATCGAACAGTTCGGCTTGACGGCCACAAAGCCGCGCGTTGTGCCGAGCCGCTTTCTTTGCGCGTCGATGATGCGGATGTGCTCCGGGTTGATTTCCGGAATGACCATCGGAACATCCACCGTTCCGCGATGCGCGGAATTGTTGGAAACGACCGGCGTTTCGGCTTTGGCATAGGCTTCCTCCAAAGCACGGATCTCATCCTTTTTCATATCGACGGCGCAGAACGTGAAATCGCACATCGAAGAAACGGTCTGCACATTGGCGGCATCGTAAACCACCATATCGCGCACCTTTTCCGGAATATCGACGTTCATTTTCCACTTTCCGCTTACGGCTTCGGCGTAGGGCTTTCCCGCCGAACGACTGCTGGCGGCCAAGACGGAAATTTCAAACATGGGATGATCGGCAAGTAAAGTGATGAAGCGCTGTCCGACCATACCGGTCGCGCCGATGATGCCGGCTCTCAATTTGTTGCTCATGTGTGTGTCTCCTTGTATCAAGAATTGTTTGGTTTGGTGATGGAAATATATGTTTTGTTTATTCGTATTTTGCACGCGGACCGCCGGTATATTTCGGACGGGTACGCGCAAAGGTGATCGGGGCTTCTCCGATTTTTTTTACGGAAAGACGTACCGGCACCGCCACACGCTTTAAATGCATACCGATGAGGGTACTTCCGATATCGATGCCCCAGTCGGCTTGAATCTCCTCGACCAAACATGGCTCGTCGAAGCCGCGGTAAGCGGCGGTCGCGAAGCTTCCTCCGGCGTGTTCATGCGGAACGGCAGTCACCTCGCACAGCCCGTGCGCTTCCGCACAGGCGCGTTCCACGACCAAAGCGCGGTTTAAATGCTCACAGCATTGGCAGGCCAAAAACATGCCGCGTCGGTTGGTTTCTTCTCGAAGTACCTCAAACAGTTCGACTGCCGGGTGCAAATCACCGCTCGTGCCGATTTTTTGACCGAGTATTTCGCTGGTCGAACAGCCGACAACCAGAATTTGACCTGGCTTGGTGAGAGCGACGGAGAACAGCTCGTTTACGGCTGTTCGGATTTCGTCTTTGACTGACATAAAAGATCATCCTTTCGGGATTTCTGAGTTTAAACGGTTTGTGGCTTGGTTGCGGTATGCCCGTTCGGTCTGTACAGCACGGCGTTGACGACCGCACCGAGCAAAAGAATCAAGCAGGACATGTAGATCCACAGCATGAGCATGATGAACGCACCGATGGAGCCGTAGATCAGCGAATATTTGGAAAAATGGTTCATATAAAACGAAAACAGCGTCGAAACGAGTACCCAGCATACCGAAGTGAACACCGTTCCCGGCAGTACGTTCCAAAAGCTTTGGCGTACATGCGGAATCCACAGATAAAACAGCGTGACGACGGTATAGATCATGGCGGCGGTAAAGAGAAAGCGCGTTACGGCTTCCAAATGAAGCATACGAAACATGGGAAAGGTGTTTTCAAGAAATCCGACGATCTGTCCGCCCAAAATGAGTAAAAACAGCGAAACATAAAAGGCGGCAATAATCAAGAGCGAGAGAATTACGGAAACGCTCCATTCCGTGATCGGATATTTGCTTCGGTTTGTACCGTAAATGCGTCGGATCGTGCGCTTGGCGGATTTCATGAATTTGGACAGGGTGTAGACCGTTAAAAATATACCCAAAAACAGAAAGGATAAATTGCTGTTTTCGCTGACATGCTGTAAATAAGTTCCCACCAAATCCTCCAGCATGTTCGGAAGCAGGGAATAGAAAAACGAGCTTTGTATATCGTAATCCAGCAAAACCATGGACAACGACGCATGAGTGACCATCAGCAGCGGGAAAAAGGCAAACACGAGATAATAGGCCATTTCGGCTGCTGCCGCCGTCAGCTCGTTTTGCAGAACCAAACGAAGAGCACGATACAGAAAGGATTTTTTGTCGCGGATCGGCGTCAGCTCGTTCACCCCCATACGTTCTTACACAAGGCGCTCTGTAATTCACGAAGCGATGTAAGAAAATCGGAATTCTTCCGTAATTCGCTTTCGATCGTCTCGTTTTGCATGAGAATACGCGTCGCTTTTCTCATATTTCGCAAAAAAAGCGGCGTTGCCCGACGAAAAGTGCGTTCGGAAAGAAGCGGACAGACCGACAGTGCGCGAAAATCGTGGGCGATTTGCACACGTCCGTCCTCGGAAATTTGCGGATAATACGGAAATATACGACAGGCAAAGGGACGAAGGTGTCGGTCGCAGTGACCGTCGCAGATCAAAAGCGTCTCATTTTCGTTTTTGAGATAGTCAAAGCCGCCTGCCGCCCTATGATACAGATATTCTTCCTCGTAGGGAAGCAAAAGCATACCGGTCGGCGAATCGACCGAGCCGAGATTCTTGCAGCACAGCGCACCGCACAGTCTTCCGCAGTCGAAGCGTCGCGGGGGCACTTCGTCAAGTAACGCATAAGTCGCGTCGTACAGACGAAACACCGATTCGAGCTCTGCCTCTTTCATTTGTTTTGAAGAAGATGAACGGCAAAGCCGCCGAATTCGCCGTCAAGAAAGACGACCGTGTAGTTGCCGTCGGCGTCGTAATTCTTGGATTCTTCGATAAAGCGAATGCCCTTGGCGGACAAATAGGCCTCGGCGCGCTTGATGAAATTCGTGCCGATGGCAATGTGGCCGTTTTTTCCGCGCCCCTTTTGCTTGAGGATCTCAAGATCGCTGTTCAAGAAGTAGCTGCCATCGTTTTCGTGGATATCCAACCCGAACGGTGCAAAAGATTTTACAAGCGCTGCCGCTGCCGAGGCATTTTCCGAATTTATGCCGACATGTCGAATTTGAAAGCCGAGCATTCTTTGGACGGCTCTTCCGGTCAGCTCGCGAATTTTATCAAACTCACCGTTTCGGATGTATTCGTCTTTGACCATAAAGCTTCCGCCGCAGGCAATGACCTTATCAAACGAGAGATACGTCAGAATGTTGTTTTCGTTCAACCCGCCGGTCGGCATGAAGCGGATACTTCCGTAGGGGGCGGCCATCGCTTTGAGCATGGGAAGACCGCCCGCCGCTTCCGCCGGGAAAAACTTGACCGTATCAAGGCCGAGCTCCAACGCCGTTTCGATATCCGACGGATTGGAGCAGCCGGGCAGAATCGGCATTCCAATCTTTTGGCAGTGTCTCACGACGCGCGGATTCAAACCGGGACTGACAACGAAATGCGCACCGGCGCGTTTGGCTTCGTCGGCCTGTTCGGGAGTAAGCACGGTCCCGGCACCGAGCAGCATGTCGGGACAAGCGTCGGCAATGGCGCGAATGGCGTCCTTGGCTTGCGGTGTACGGAAGGTGATCTCGGCAGCCGGAAGTCCGCCCTCGGTTAGCGCGTGTGCCAGAGGAACGGCCTTTGACGCATTGTCGATTTTTATAACGGGAACGATCCCGACTTCATAGAGACGTTTGTACAGATCCTGCATGAGAAAAAGCTCCTTATATATGCTTATATTTTTGAAAAATCGAATGCTTTCGGAAGAGTGGGTACGACGGGCTTACAGGCAAATATGTTGAAAGAAAAATGCTTGCAGACTCCGAATTCGTCAACCCTTCGAAGACGGTTTTTGTAGCGGCAAAGCGTTTCGTCGGACGAGACCATGCGGACGAAGTGTTCGCAGAGCTCACAGCAGGGCTCGATATCGTCCGGTATACCGTGCTTTTTCAAAAGAATTCCTCCTTTTGTGCATTCAATAAAATCCTAATCTATATTATATCATTATTTTATGAAAATGCAAGTGCTTGGGCACGGATTATGTATTTTTTTACAATTTTACGAGTGAGTCGCATTTGCTGACCGTAAGCCTCGGCTTAATTATCCCCGTGAAAACCGTACCGCCGCTTTTGTCGGATGGGATGCCGACAGTAAAAGCCGCCGAAAATCTCATTCGAACCGAGATTTTCGGCGGCTTTCGGATTCAATTAAACCGAAACACCTTCCGCGCGGCCGAATAGACCGTGACCGAAAAATGCTTTCCGAGCAGCATAAGCGCACACATGGTCGTATAGCGCAAACGGCGGTAGGTTTTGATGTCCTTGGCTTTTATGTAATCCCACAGTTCATCCGCCTTTTTGTAGCTTTCCTCCGTCCCCGATTTATAGAGGAAGATCGAGGAAATACATACCATGAGCGCCATTTCGTGCATCATATACGAATACAGACGGTGACTTTGCTTTCGAATGACGTTTAAATCGTGGCAGTCGAGCATCAGTCGCGTAACGAGCAGCTGCTGATCGATGCGCTTGATGACATTGGCCTCCGTGACCGATTGGTCGGCACGTCCGATGAAATACAAATACAGGTCGAGATTCATGTAATAGATGGTCTTGACCGACGGGAAAGGTTGATACATGTACAGGTTGTCCACATAGAAGGTGTGCTTGGGAAGCGAAATCCCGCAATCGCGAAGGAATGCTGTCCGATAGATGACCGAATGCATCATCAAATACTGCGACAGCAGAAAACGGCGTGTATCGTCCCAGGAAACGACCTTTTCCTCGGGAAACACATTTTTGTAGTTCATGACCTTGCGCTTGGAGCCGTCCCAATGATCGTACACATAGTTGCACACATACATGTCGATGTCCGTTCCGCTCTCAACATGCTCACGCATACGCGCCAGAAGTGTCGTAAGCGCCGTTTTGTCCAAACGGTCGTCCGAATCCACGACCTTGTAATACAAGCCGCTTGCGTGGCGCAGTCCTTGGTTGACGCCCTCGCCGTGCCCGCCGTTTTCCTGGTGAATGACGCGCACCTTGTGCGGATATTGCTCGGCATAGCCGTCCGCTATCTCACCGGTGCGGTCGGTCGAACCGTCGTCGATGAGAAGAATCTCGGTGTCGTCTCCGGCCTCCAACAACGATTCGACGCAGTTGTGCATATATTCGGCCGAATTGTAGCATGGGACGGCAAAGGTGATAAGCGTTTGTTCCGACAAGTCCATCTCTCCTTTCGTTGTCATATTTTACAGACCGCTTCGAATGAGCGCGCTGTTGAGAGAATCAATCGTTTTTTCACTCTCGTAGGGGTTGTCCGGAATCTCGATTTTTTTATACTTCGGCTTTTCGGACAGGAAGTCGGTCAGTGCCTTTTTCATGTTCTCGTAGTTGAAATACGCTCCGATGACGCTCACCGAAATTGCGCCCGCCTCGACGGTCACGCCGTCAAGGTCGGAAAGTGCCGTCTCGGCGTCGGGGTCGGACAGCACCTCGAGCGTGGCAAGCGATTTGTCGATCTGCTCGAAATCCTCATCCTCACTCAAATACATATCCGCCGTGTCGCGCACCTCATCGATAAACCATGCGGCAAGCCCTGCCGTTGTGTCGGCATACGCGACCGTGATCATTTCCTCGACGTCGCTTTGCGCGTCTAAAATCGCATATACCATACTTATTTGCTCTCGGGCGCATCGTAGAAGCCGTAGGTCTGATAAACGCCGCGCGGCTCGGCGCACCAGACGATTGCGTTTTCGATGACGCGCTGTACGTTTTTGTCGTAGTAGGTCGGGAAGGATTCGTGACCCGGACGGAAATAGAAGATACGGCCGTTTCCGCGCGTAAAGGTCACGCCGCTGCGGAACACCTCACCGCCGGAGAACCAGCTGGTAAAAACCACCTCGTCGGGATGGGCGATATCGAAATGTTCGCCGTACGTCTCCTCATGCGGCAGCTCGAAATACTCGGGCAGACCCGCCGCGATGGGATGAGAGGGCGCCGTGACCCAAAGACGCTCCTTATCGCCGCTTTCGCGCCATTTCAGATTGCAGCCAGTACCGTTGAGCTTCTTGAAGATTTTGGAGAAATGTCCCGAATGCAGCGCGATGAGCCCCATGCCCTGCAAAACGTGTTGATAGACGCGCTCGACAACGGCATCCTCCACCAGATGATGGGCGCAGTGTCCCCACCAGAGAAGAACGTCCGTATCGTTTAAAACCTCCTCGGTCAAACCGTGCTCGGGCATTTTTAAGGTAGCCGTGCGGACGGTGAAGCGGCCGTCGGTCTCCAAAAACTCCTTGATGGCCATATGCATACCGTTTGGATATACGGCCTTGACGTTTTCATGCTCCACTTCGTGGATAAATTCATTAAAAATCGTGACATTGATCATGGCAAAAGCCTCACTTTCAAAAGTATAAGAACAGCAATTTCTGCTCTTATCTACCATTATAATACAGTAAGACACCGAATATGTTACAAATTTGTTACTTCTTGCGCAAAACAGCAAAAGAAAAACAGCCGTTCGAGGAACGGCTGCCGCAAAAGTATGAAGTTGAAATAAAATCAGTTGTTGCCCCACAGATCGCCGGTATCGATAATAACATCGCTGGCGACGAGGATATCTTCCTCAGATGCCAAAACCGTGATAACTGCGGACGGTGCTTCATATACCTTTTTCATGATTTTTCCCCCTAATAATGAAATGTTATTGTACCGCTATGTTTAATCGCAAGTATATCCTACCACAAAACTTTGAGTTTGTCAATACCTTTTTTGTGAAAACAGTCAAAAAATCAAAAAAAGTGAAAACTCAATGTAAAATCGACCGCTTTATTTTAACGAAACGACCTCGCAAACCGTCAAAATACCGTCCTTTACATGAAAACGGATATCATACCCCGCAAAAGCAACGCCGTATCGACGCTCGTCGTCGTGGTAGGCGGGACGGGGATCTTCGGCCAAAACGGCCAAAGCCGCGTTTCGCTTCTCCTCGGGCAAAAGCGCAAGCAGCGCTTCGGGAAAATCGACCTTCAGGCGGTATTCGCCGACCGTTTCCGCAAAGCCCGCGCGGACGCTCGGGTGGCTGTCGGTGTACGGCAGATAGGGCTTGATGTCGTAGATGGGTGTGTTGTCGCGCAGGTCGGCGCCGCGCACGGTAAGGATCGGCCCGTCCGACGTAAACTCAACGCTTTCCAAGCGCACCGAGGACAGACCGATGGGGGTGGGGCGAAAGGGCGAACGTGTGGCAAACACGCCCATGGTTCGCCGACCGCCGAGCTTGGGCGGTGTGACGGTGGCCGACGGATGTGTGCGCTCCGTTCCTTCAAAAGCCCACAAAAGCCAGATATAGTCGTAGCCTTCCAGTCCGCGCACGGCATCGGGATTGCGGTATTTCGGTTCGAACACGATCTTTCCGGTCAATTCTCCGATCAGACCGCTTTGGCGCGGAATGCCGAATTTTTGAGGAAAATCGGTATGAATGTGTGCGATGATCTTCAATTCGCTCATGCGCGGTTCTCGACTCCTTATCCGAAGCAACTTTACGGTGCTTCGCGTTTTCTTTTTCGGTATTCGCTCGGAGAATACCCGGTTTTTAACTTGAACAGACGGCTGAAATAGGCGGGACTGTCGAAGCCCAGACTTTCGGCAATATAGGCAAACGAAGCGTTTTCGCTGTCGATCATGCGCTTGGCGACGTCCAGCTTCAGCTCCAGCCGATAGCTCACGGGGCTTTTTCCGGCATATTCCTTGAACAGATGGCGAAAGGTGGCACTGCTGACGTGGCACATGTCCGCCAAGCCTTCGACCGAGATCGGGCTTAACGGATCGTTTTCCAAAAATTCGATACCCTTGGCGATGGGCGCAAAGCGTCGGTCGTAGGCCGTCCGCTGTTCTTTTCCGAGTAAAGCAAGAAGCTCATACACATAGCCGCGCAAACGACCGGGCGAACGAAGCGCCGCCTCATAGGCACGCACCGTTTTTTCGGCAAGTTCACGAAAAAGGTAAGTGTTGATGTCGGAAAGCACAAACGGTGCGTCTCCGAACAGCAGAGCCTTTCCGTCGGAAAACGCGCGAAATTCGATGAGATACGCATCCGGCGTATCCGCGCCGTCGGTCAAATTGAGCACCGCATAGCGACTCCCCTCCGGCAGAAAAACCGCCTGTCCGGGATAGGCGGTAAAGGAAGCACCGCTTACATCCGTGTAGACGCCCGATGCGCCGCAGAGAAGGATCAGTCCGTTGGCGGTGCGCGGACTGTCGCGCCGGAACAGCACACCCGCTTTCCAGGTTTGGCGCATGGCGAACAAATCGGAAAGTTCATAGTCCATCGTATACAGTTCGGAAAAGGTACAGAACCCTTTTTTCTCCTTATCCATGCGCATGTCTCCTTTGTCCGATCGGTCGTGAAAAAGCATTGATCCGACAAACGCATTATAGCACGTCGGTGGCACTCTGTCAAGTAGTCTTTTCGAAAAGTGCAAGAATATCGTGCGAAATCTTTATTGCTTTTTGCCGCAAACGAGGTATAATGGAAGTGTTTGAAAAAAGATATATTTTTGAAAGGAAAAGAATCATGAGAGAAAATCGATTTATCATTCGCTATAACCCGGAAAACGGCGGGGTGGATTCCATCGTTAACGCCGCCGACGATGCACAGATGAACTGGGTTCACGAAAACCGCACATGGGGAACGATCAAGGACGCCAAGGTCATCTCGGTCACCGAAACCGAAACGGGGCTTCGCGCCGTGTACGAAACACTGCACTTACGCATCACGGTCGATCGTGCGCTCTGCGGTGACGTTTACCGCGAAAGCTATACGCTCGAAAACAAGCTTCCGGCCGACGTTTTCATGCCCCGTGCGGGATTCGGCATTTACACCCCCTTTTACGACAGCAACGCCAATGCGAAAATATCGCTAAGACACCGTTGCAACACGCATATCTGGTGCGGACGAGACACCTCCTACATCAACGCCGTCAAAATGGGTCCTTGCGACTTTGCACTCGGGCTTGTTGTGACCGAGGGAAGCCTTGATACCTACAGCATTGACCGTGTGGTAAAGCCCATCCCGGGCGAACTCGGCTATTACGGCAGTGACGATCGCGGATATTTTATTCTGCATCCCACGCCGTTCCGTTTGCGTCCCAACGAAAAAAAGACCATCACCTGGGAGCTGTTCTGGTATGAGGACGGCGCGTTCGAAAAGGCGCTCGACCGCTATCCGGAATTGATTCGGGTAAGTGCCGAAAACTACACCGTCTTTACCGACGAAGCAATCGAATTTTCGGTCGATCACCCCGATGCCCGCGTGTTTTTGGAGGATGAGTCGCTTCCGACCGTGACACGAAACGGAAAAACGTTTCTGTCCTACCGTCCGACGCGCACGGGCGACCATCTGTTTACGATACGCGTCGGCGAAAAGGAAACGGTCGCGCGTTTTTACGTCCAACTTCCTTTGCCGGAGCTCATCAAGCGGCGCGTCGAGTTTATTATGGACAAACAGCAGTTCGAGGAAGCGGGCGCGGCGTTGGACGGAGCGCTTCTTATTTACGACAACGAGGAAAAACGTCAGGTATTCGATTATCTGTACACCGACCACAACGCCTGCCGTGAACGGTTGGTCATGGGATTACTTGTCGTAAAGTATCTGCAATACGTCAAGGACGAACGTCTGCTTGAAAAGTTCATGAAATACTATCGGTTCGTTACGCGTGAATTTTACGACGAGGAAACCGGCGAGGTCTACAACAACATCGGCAAGCATTCCGAATTCAAGCGGCTGTACAACGCGCCGTGGATGTCGGTGTTGGTGCTTGAAATGTACAATCTGACCGGGGAAAAGAAGTATCTGGAGCAAATGTTCAAGCTGCTTTCGATCTACTATTCCATCGGAGGCGAACGCTTCTATCCCAACGGACTTTCGGTATACGAAACGGTAACGGCGCTTCGGAAAGAGGGCATGACCGACGAAGCGAACGCTCTGGTCGAAATGTATCGCAAGCATGCCGAAAATATCATTGCCATCGGGCTCGAATATCCGGAGCATGAAGCTAAATACGAACAATCGATCGTCGCACCGGCCGTCAATATCCTCTGCCAACTGTACATGCTGACCGAGGATGAACGGCTGAAAACACACGCATTCGAGCATTTAAAGGTACTTGAGCGCTTCAACGGATTTCAGCCGACGCATCTCTTGAACGACCAGGCCATCCGCCATTGGGACAACTACTGGTTCGGCAAGCACCGTTCCTACGGCGATACCATGCCGCACGCCGCTTCGGTGCATACCTCCAACGCCTTTTTGCACTATGCTGCCGTGTCGGGGGACGACACATACCGCAAGCGCGCTTACAGCAGTGCGCGCAACTCGCTGTCGCTGTTTTTCGAGGACGGAAGCGCATCCTCGGCGTATGTGTATCCGTATGCGGTCAACGGCGTGCGCTGTGAATGCTACGACGCCTGGGCAAACGAGCAGGACGGAATGCTGTACTATCTGATCAAATTCTACGGGGCGCTTACCGACGGCAAGGTTTCTCCCGACTGCTTACGCGACTTCTCCGTCACCGCTTCGGAAAAGGAAGGCGACGCACAATGACCGCAAACAAGGCGCATCATGTTTCGACCGATATGACGGAAGGCGCACTGCTTCCCAAAATCCTCCGTTTCTGCCTGCCGCTCATTGCCGCCAATCTTCTCCAGGTCGCCTTTAACATGGCCGATACGGTGGTGGTGGGACTTTCCGCCGAGCCCGACGCGGTTGGTGCGGTCGGCACGACGACTTCCTTTATCAATCTGATTGTCAATACATTCATCGGATGCAGTGTGGGAACAAAGGTCGTTATGGCGCGTTCCCTCGGATCGGGTCACCGAAAGACGGTGGAGGAAGTCTTACATACTTCGGTTATTCTGAGTGTTGTCGCGGGATTGTTCTGCGCCGTGCTGGGACTTGCGGTCAGCGCACCGGTGCTTACCTTTATGGGCAACGAGGGTCGGCTGTACGAATTGGCGCTTTTGTATACACGCATCTATTTTATCGGCGTACCATTCGTTTCGGTGGTCAATTTCGCGTCGGCGGTCTTAAATGCCGCCGGAAACACCAAAGCGCCGATGTTTATCCTGTCGAGCGGCGGAGTGCTCAACATTCTTTTGAATCTGTTCTTCGTGCTGGTGTGCGGCATGTCGGTGGATGGTGTGGCGCTGGCGACCGTGCTGTCCAATGCCTTTTGCGCCGTCATGCTGGTCATCTGTCTTGTGCGGGACGAATGCTTCCGACTTCGCTTTAAAGGAATGTCCGTTTCGCGCACGCAGTTGGGAAAAATCCTTCATGTCGGCTTGCCGGCAGGATTGCAAAGTATGTTGTTTTCCGTGTCGCACATGCTCATCCAATCCTCCGTTCTGACGGTAAACGAGCTGCTTGCTCCACCCGACAGCGCCTACGCACCGGTCGTCAAGGGCGTTTCGGTATGCACGAGCATCGAAGGCTTTGCGAACATCGCCGTTTCGTCGGTCGGACAGGCCGCTGTGTGCTTTGTCGGGCAGAATGCGGGAGCCGGGAAGTATGAGCGGGTCAAGCGGGTACGGCGTCTGTGCTATGCTGTCGGTGCGGCGGCGGCGATCGTTTTTGCGGGAATCTTGATATTGTTGCACAACCCGCTGTTCGCGCTGTACGGCGTTCATAAGGCCGAGGCGGGAAGCCTCGAACGGATTGCCTACGACGCGGCATGGACGCGTATGCTGTACATGTTTGTGCCGTATTTTCTGCTTGCCTTTATGGAGGTCGGTTCGGGCGTGCTCCAGGGGCTGGGACGTGCCGTCACGGCGGCGGGGATCTCGCTTACGGGCTCGTGCATTTTTCGTGTGATATGGTTACTTACGGTCTTTCCGTCACATCGGACACTCGGATGTATCTTTATCTCGTTTCCGATCTCGTGGTTTGTCACGGCGCTGGCGCATTTCGTTTTTTCGAAGTTTGCTTTGCGAAAGGAAGAAGAACGGGCGTGACCGATACGGGTAAACAAAAAAGCTCGTTTTGTATCCGTCCGTGACCGAAATGTGCAAATTGCACATTTCGTTTGTTCTCAAATTGGCAACAATCACAAAATTTCAATGTACAGTCAAGAAAATTTCAAACATTCACACTTTTGAAATAATTGTGTGTTACGATAATAGCAAGGGTATTTGTACCAATACACAAAATTTACACAAAGGAGAGTCTGTATGAAAAAGACATTTGCACTCATCTGTACCCTGGCAATGCTCTTGACCTCGATTCCCGTAGGCGCTTTCGAGCTCGAAACCGTCGAAAGCTCCGCCGAAACCGTGATCGAGACCACCACCGCGGCCGAAACACAGGCCGAAGCGTCCTTGGAGGCGTTAGCCATCGAACCCGGTAAAAACATCCTTACCGGAACGGCCGGCTACCTCACCTTCGACGGCGCAAACGACACATCCGTTTTCACATCCTACAACAACTTCAACACCATGACCGTTGTGGAGAATCCCACCGCGTACGACGGCACAACCGCCATCGACCCGGACGGCACGTACGGCAAGATTCTTTGCTTCCACCGCGACGCCAACCCGAGCGGACACTGGTCCGGCTACGGTATGAACTCCGTCAAGTTCGACGGCGACCGCTATGTCTGGATTACGTTCGACGAATACTGGGATATCGAATCCCCCGTCGAAGTCTGGGCTTGCTTCACCAATTTCTACATGAATGGCGCAAAGCTCGACCACTGGAACACCGGCATTAAAGCGTCGGAAGCCAATAAGTGGAGAAACTTCGACTATGTAAACAAGCCCGTGAAGGACGCGACGGTCTATATGCAGACCAAGTCATCCAACGTCAAGGCCGTGAACGACCAGTCCATCCCGACCGTTCCGACCAACTACTACGTGGATAACTACGCTTTCGTTCCGTTCTATAAGATTACCTATAAGGGCGTGACGGAAACCGTCGATCAGGTTCTGTTCGCAGACGAAAGCAAGGCTCGTTCCTTTGACAATCTTGCAACGCAATACACTGTCAAGACCGACAACTACGACGCTCCGTATGGCAAGGACGGTGCGGTCTACACGCAGATTGGTTGGGCGACCACCGAGAATGCGACTGTGGCCGTTACATCCGTGGATCTTGCGAATGCGGATATTACCCTGTACCCGGTATATGAGTCCAGACAGGTTTTGACCTATGCGCTTGACGATCTAAACGCAGAATGGGGTAAGACCGGTACCATCACCGCAAGCGAAAAAGTTACCTGGAGCTATGATGTCGATATCGCCGACGTGATCGGTGAGGGCAATCGCCCGACCGTTTCCGTTTCGGACGACGGCTTTACGGCTACCGTTACCGGTAAGGGCATGAACGCCTATGTTACCGTTACCGCCACAACGGAGGACGGCGTCGAGCTGACCCGGAAAATCCTTATTACCGGTGCTGCCGAAAATCTTCCCGGCGCGAACATCTTCACCAATACCCCCGAAGGTCTTGACTTTGATACAATCACCGTGAAAGGCACGAACACGATGTTCACCGAGGGCTCATACAACAAGCTGGTCACCAACGAAAACAAGAGCGACGCCAACAGCTCCGACAAGGTTCTGAAGATTTCGGGCGGTCAGTACCCCAATTTCTGGACCAGATGGTTCGATTCGGCCAAGTACATTGAGTTGGAACGCCCGATCTACATTTCCTACGATTACTACGGTACGTTCACTTGCCACTGGAATATGATCAACGGCTCGGGCGGAAGCGATATCTTTAAGAACGTATACGACCTCGGCTTCAAGGCGTCTGAGACCTGGACGACCATGACGTCCGCCAAGACTTTGAGCCAATCCACCAATACCGCCAATACGGCTGTCAAGCGTTTGTCAATCGAAGTCGGTCAGAAGGACGGCGTGGAAATCTACGTTGACAACTGGAAGATCATTCCGTGGTACAAGATAAGCTACATCGGCCTCGACGGCGAAAGCGTCGTAGCTACCGATTACGCACTCTGCGACGACGACGGAAACATCCTCGATGCTTATGTACCCAAGGAATCCGTCGCCAGGGCCAACGGCGGTGTGGCTGTTTCGCTGACCAAGGGCGGCGAAAAAGTCACGAGCGTTCCGTTCGCCAACAAGGACCTCACCGTTTACATCATCGATACCGCACCGGCTACCTTTATTGCCGGTGACGACAAGGTGAACGTCACGCTCACCGCAGGCGAAGACTACACCATCCCGACGCTCGAGGCGCTTGAAATGTCCGATGTCGAAAACTTCGTGGCATGGCAGGATTCCGCCGAAAACCTCTACTATCCGGGTGACGTGGTTGCCGCTGCGGATTTGGAGAGCTTCATGGGTATCACCCTCCGTCCGTTCTGCTACGACCTTACCATCCCCGCCGTTATCGCTTACGAGGGCGATGTTGAGCCGTCCAGCTACGATGTAGGCAACTGGGTTTATGTCGAAAACATCGAGGACGAAGGTCGTTCCGTTTTTCATCTGCACCAGTACGCTTCCACCTGGGGCAAACAGAATAATGTCGATCAGTGGAAACGCGACGCGCGCGTCTTCGTGAGATTCTTTGAAATGGGAGGGTTCGATGCAGCCGATTACACGCTCGTGGCTTATTCCTACAAGCTTGCAAACGTCCATGACATCAACCCGAACACCACGCCGGTTGGCGAAGTGACCGAGGATATTCTCACGAGTCCGACGACGGCTCAGGCGATCATCTACTACTACACCTCTACGGCGGGCAACGGCTTCTACAGTCCCGGTGGTGAGCACCGCGTCGGCGATGCGCGTCAGCATCTCACCGACGGCAAGTATCACATCGATACCATCGATATGAGCATTGCCAAGAACGGCAACGGCAACGCTCCGTGGAAGGATAAGATCTACGGCTTTGCCATCGACCCGGCCAAGGTCGGCTGGTCGTCCGATGTGTATCTGGATTACTTACGCGTATACCGCAAGGGTAACTTCACCGTGACCTATGATTCGAACCTGCCCGACGGTCTCGGCGAGGATGACATTGTATACAGCGTTCCCGCCGAAACGAATCGCGGTCTCGGTGCGAACTACTACCTCACGGGAGACAGACCCGTTCTTTCGGACGACGCGGCAGAGGCTTATGTGTTCCTCGGCTGGTCGCTTACCAAGGACGGCACGACCACGACGGAAGTCATTCCGGTATTCGACCGCAGCACGACGGTTTACGCCGTATGGGGCGAGATCAACGAAGTACCGAATGTTGATGCGAATAACATCGGCGTTCGCAGCGATACCGAATTTACCAAGGGTGTCCGCTTCACTTCCTCCATCAGCAACGAGTCCCGTGCACTTGCAAGCGAATACGGCTTCATCATCGCCCGTAAGGATGTTCTGGGTGATGACGAGCTGACCTTCGGCTTCAAGGATCACAAGGGCAACGCACAGTATGCTTACGGTGCAGCTTACGACAAGGATAAGGGTATCGACAAGCAGGCCGGTACGACCGATGACGGTATTGTATTTGCGGCAGTTGCCGTGAATGTTCCGGCTGCTCACTATGCAACCAAGCTTGTGGCTCGTACCTACATGAAGTACGACGTGGCCGGCAACGCTCTGACGATGTACGGCACGGCAGCTACGACCTCTCTCAAGGAGACCGCACAGGCTGTTAAGGATGCAGGCGGTACGCAGTACGAAGAAAACAAGACGTATGTCGATGAGATTCTTGCGTACGAAGCTGAATAAATCAGCAGCAGCCGAATCATAAGCAATGATTCTAAAGGGATCGTACCCGAAAGGGTACGATCCTTTTTTACGGAATGTCGTTCACGGACGAAAAACGTCGAATGCCCCATTATTCTTCCTTTTTATTCGTCATGCACGGTATAAAACGATTTAAAACAGCAGAATTTAAAGTTTGTATATTGACAAATCCCGTAAAATCGCTATAATATTAAGATAGAGAATGCGTTTGTTTGTTTTTGCTTGCAAAAAAACGAAAAAAGCAAACGGAAACCGAAAGGAAGGATTTTCCATGTCCAAAAAAACACCCCGCGTGTTTTCACCGGCCTGTACGCTTCGCCAAATGACGCTCGTCAATATGCAAAAGCGTGCCGAAAAGCCGGTTTTTCAATATACGGGCGCGGACGGCATCGTTTCCGTGACCTACGGAGATTTTCATTACCGTTGCGAAAAGCTGATTTCCGCCTTCAAAAAACACGGCTTTTCGGGTAAGCGCGTCGCACTCATCGGTGAGACTTGCCCGGAGTGGATCGAGGTTTTCTGCGCGGTCGTTTCTTCGGGAAATGTTGTCATTCCGTTTGACAAGGAGCTCGTATTAGAGGAAATCAAGGGCTTTATGCAGGTCAGCAAGGCCGATGCGATCGTGATGTCTCCGAAATATGTCAAGAAATACGAGGCGCTTGCGGAAGCAGGCGTTTTCGACGAGCTTGAATATATCATTCCCGTGTCCCTAAGTGAGCTTGACGAGGGAATGATCGCGGATGAGCGCGTTGTAACACTGGACGATTTTATGCGCGACGCCGAGCCCGAGCACGTTCTTCCGTCCGAGATCATGCGGGAGCGTGCGCGTGGGGATATGAGCGTCATGCTCTTTACCAGCGGAACGACCGGTTCCAGCAAATGTGTCATGCTTTCTGAACGCAACATCGTTTCCTGCGCCGTTGCTGCCTGCGAATCGGTCGATTTTAACGAAAACGATGTGACCCTTTCGGTGCTTCCCATGCACCATACCTACGAGCTTACCATTACCATCGCCGAAATGCTGTACGGAGCTACCATTTGTATCAACGACAACTTGAAGCATGTGCTCAAAAACATGAAGCTGTTCCGTCCGACCGGTATGATCTTGGTTCCGATGTTCGTCAGTACCTTTCACAAAAAGATTTTGGATGAGGTCAAAAAGAAGGGCAAGACAAAGCAGTTGAAGCTCGGTATGCATACCTCCGATGCCTTGCGCTTGGTGGGTATCGATATGCGGCGTAAGCTGTTTGCCGATATTCTGGCCGCTTTCGGCGGCAACCTCGAAAAGATCATCTGCGGCGGCGCGGCCATGCAGCCGGAGCATATGAAGCTGTTCGATTCGTTGGGAGTCAATCTCTGTGAGGGCTACGGTATCACCGAATGCTCACCGCTTATCGCCGTCAACCCCTATTTCCGCAAAAAACTCGGATCGGTGGGGCCCGCCGTGCCTTGCTGCGAGGTTAAGATCGACGGTGAAAGCACCGATTCTTCCGGTCATATCATCGGCGAGATATTGGTCAAGGGCGAAAACGTTATGATCGGCTATTACGATAACGAGGAAGCGAATTTGGCCGCTTTCACCGATGACGGCTGGTTCCGCACGGGCGATATCGGCTATGTCGATTCGGACGGTTATATTTTCATCACCGGACGCAAAAAGACGGTGATCGTTCTCAACAACGGTAAAAATGTGTTTCCCGAAGAGATCGAGGAGTATTTGTCCAAGCTTGACAGCGTGTGCGAATGCGTTGTGGTCGGTCGCGATAAGGGCGATGGAAGCGAGATCATGCTGACAGCAGTCATTTATCCCGATTTTTCCGCCTATCCCGACGAGGAGCCGATCGACGCCATTGCCGAGGATATCAAAAAGCAGGTGCTCGAGCTCAATCGCAAGCTTCCGTCCTTTAAGCAGATTCGTAACATCGATATCCGCAAGACGGAGTTTGAGAAAACCACAACGAAAAAAATCAAACGCTTTTTGGTCAAATAACAAGCGCTTTGGCGCACGTTATTATAAATATTACGATTATTAAGGGAGTGGAAAAGGATACATGTTTGAAGAAATCAAAGCGCTGTTGGTGGAGGAAATGTCCATCGACGCCTCCGAGATCACCGAAGAAGCGGAATTTGTCAAGGACTTGGGCTTCAATTCGTTGGAGGTCGCAGACCTTGTGGTCATGTGTGAAGAAAAATACGGCGTGGATATCGATGAGGATCGCGCGCATACCATCATCACGGTCGGTGATTTTGCCGATTACCTCGCCGAGCTGTGCGCCACGAAATAAGCATGGAAAAACGTTTCTTTTCTTTCGAACGCTTTTCCGAATCGAAAAAAGCTATGCTTTTCAACGGGATCGTTTGCGCGATTCCGTTTGTTTTTGAAAAAGCATGGCCGCTGTCATGGTTTGCGTTTCTGCCTCTTGCCGTGTGCTTCTCGGAAAACGAACGAATCACACCGAAGCGTTTCGCGTGGCTTTCGTTCTTCTTCGGATACGGATATTATTTCTTGGGCTATGTTTGGCTCGGTGAACTGTATCCGTTTGACTATCTGGGGCTTAACCCCATGCAGGCTCTTTTTCTGACGGCGGCCGCTTTAACGGTCGTTCCCGCTCTCCATGCGGCGCTTTTGGCGACAGCGGCGGCATTGTGCGCCTTCTGCACCGACTGCGCACCTCGACTTTTTCGAGCCTTAGCGTTCCCATGCGTGTTTGTATCGGCCGAATTTTTGCAATCGCTTGGTACGTTTGCCTTTCCCTGGTGCCGTATTTTTGTCACACAGACCCATGTCCCCGCGCTCATTCAGTCGGCTTCTCTGTTCGGCTCTTATTTTATCACCTATCTCGTTTTGGCGGTGAACGTACTTTTGGCGTATGCGTATATGCATCAAAAAAGAAAGGCGGCTTGGATCGCGTTAGCACTATTTGTGTGCAACGCCGCCTTCGGCTACGTTCGTATCGCTTCGGAGGAAGCTGCGTACCGCGCGAACGGTTCATACGTTCAAGCGGTCGTCTTGCAGGGAAACTATCCGTACACGGCCAAGCAAAACGACCCGGTGTCGAATATGTATGCCAGCTACACATCCCTGTGCGATCAAGCGCTTGCCGAGTGCGATGCGGATAAACCGACGCTGGTGCTTTTGCCCGAAACGGCGCTTCCGACCACGATCGCCGATTCGAACAACGCTTACGCACGTTTGTTATCCAAATACGCCGCGCGTAAACAGGTGACGCTTGCCGTCGGGGCTTTTTCGTCCGTAACCGATACGGGGGAAAACGAGCAGTACGGTAATTCTGTTTTCATTTTCACACCCGACGGAGCCATGTCCGAGCCGTACAGCAAAAGACATCTTGTGCCGTTCGGTGAATACCTCCCGTATCGCCGCGTGTTCGACCGCTTTCTTCCGATGCTGTCCGAATCCGATGCCTTTTCGGTCGATCTGACGCCGGGGAAGGGAACAGCGGTGTTCGATACGCCTTGCGGA
>CAZYFX010000014.1:0-24130 GCA_964646725.1 uncultured Oscillospiraceae bacterium | reverse complement strand
AGCCGGCTTACCAGTACATGAACGAATGGTGGAAGCAGCTGTTCGGCGAGAGCGAAGGCAAGAACGGAAGAGGTATTTTCCCGACATCGGTCATCTATTCGACCGACCTGCATTCGCTCGGTCAGATCGTCCAAGAGGGTATGCGCAACATTTTCGAAACGGTCGTCGATATTCGGGATACCGGTGCAAGCTTCATCATCCCGGACGATCCGCAGAATGTGGATAAGCTCAACTTCATTTCAGGCAAGGATCTCAATGAGGCCAACAAAAAGGCGTTCATCGCCACCGCCTTTGCGCACAGCGACGGAAACGTTCCGAACATCGTGCTGGAGCTTGCCGCCCGCGACGAGGACAGCTACGGCTATCTGGTTTACTTCTTCGAGCTTGCCTGTGCCGTCAGCGGTTATATGCTCGGCGTCAACCCGTTCAACCAGCCCGGCGTGGAGGCGTACAAGAAGAACATGTTCGCGCTTTTGGGTAAGCCCGGCGAGGAAAACGAGGCAAGACGCAAGGAATTGGAAGCGCGGCTGTAAGATACGGCGCAAAACAATTTGGAAATTCAGAGACTGTGATTTTTTCGCAGTCTCTTTTCTTATGTGCGGAGTTTGATCGATTGGGACGGCGGCGTCTCGGCTTTCGCGAATAAAGCGGATGCATTAAAACAGGCATCAAAAGACGGAAAACGACAAAAATTTACATTTCGTATATATATATATATATATATATATATACCTGCTTTTTGATATAATTAAATGAAAAAATATAAACAGGAGACCGGCTATGAAAAGTCAAGATAAAAATCAAGACTTAACCACGGTGTTCGCAACTATTATATCACAAATCATACCCTTCGGCGCGGCGCGCCGCATACAAAAAGCTTCAGTCGCTACGCTCCCTCAGCTTTTTGTATGCGTTATCTTTGAGGTGAGTGTAAATAATTTAGAAAGGGTATGGTGTAGCTTTAACTATATCATACAAGTAAAGATTATGGCTTCAAGAATCGTTTATACATCAACTATTACTGTTCCAGTTTATGCAAGTTGGAGGTGTGAAGAATGTGGAGAGATTAATTTTGCAATAGGTGCAATCGTTGTTGAACGACAAGAATCATCCAGTTCGTGGAGACCTTCCAAGCAAAGAGAGGCAGAAGCAAAAGCAGCAAGTTTAGCACAGGCAGAATGGGCAGGAGAAACCCTTCAAATTATATCGGATCCCAATAATTATGCCCAAGATATGCGAAATAGCCTCTTCTTGCAAAATACCCACTGCACTAAATGTGGTAAAAAGCCGAAATGGGACAAGAATATGAATTATTTGACTTGGAGTGTTCGCTGCTTTATGCTCGCAATTATTAGTGGTATTGCAGCGAATGCTATTGGGACAAGTCCTGTTGCTTGGTTAATCTTTGCTGCCTTTTTGGCAATCGGTGTAACTGCTTTTATCAGTGAGTCTCGTTATATGAAAATGATGGAGAACTTACCGAAAAAGCATACACCTGTAATAGGTTCTCTTAATCCAGAATTAATTGAATATGCAGAGGCACTTGGCAAAAAAATCCCGAACCCTGACGAGTGCATTGCCACTGTTAAGGGATATGACCAAGTTGCTACTGGTTCAGCCCGTTGCTGAAAACACTGCTCCCGAAAACACAACAACCGTACAATCAAACTTCTGTCGTAAGTGTGGAGCACAACTTCAAGAAGATGGTGGTTTCTGTCATAAGTGTGGAACAGAAATTATCAAACAGTAGTTGAGATTCAATTACATACAAGAAGGAGACCGAGCGCAAGATGGCTCGATTTTTAGGATGAAAACGTCAGATATTCTCGACACGCTCGATGTACTCGGCGAAATGAGCGGCTGCCACCGAATGCCGGAACGAAGTCTGTTTTTTCGGGGCAGACAATTTCCCGTTTGTGCGCGGTGTACCGGAGCGTTTGTCGGTTACTGCGGCGGTTTTCTGTGCTTTCCGTTTTTTCGGCTTTCGTGGCTTATTTGTGCGCTGCTTTGCGGACTTATGTTTGCCGATTGGTATGTACAGGAAATCGGTTTGCTTGCGTCCACCAATTTGAGACGGGTTATAACCGGCTTGCTTTGCGGCTTCGGATTGAGACAGCTGACATTGGAGATATATGTGTTTGTGCTTGATCGGATCGTTGATTTCTTTGTATGATGCCGAAGCAGAGCAGAAAAACATAAACATAAAGAGCGAACCTTCGTCCGGGTTCGCTCTTTGCAATATGTATCCGTCGCTTGCGCTATCTTGTCAGCTTCCTCAACCATGTGTAGCGATTGGCCTTGATGAATGCCGCCCCGCATTTGAAAATCTGATCGGAGTTTAAGCACAAAACCACGACGGCCGGATGCCAGCCGAATACAAACGCCGCCAAAAACGAGAGCGGCAGTGTGATGCCGAAAATGCTGATCAAATCGTTGAGAAACACAAAACGGCTGTCGCCCCCGCTGCGAACGATGCCGCACAGGGTCGGCATTTCATACGCCGTGCCGAAGCCGGTCACACACAAAACAAGCAAAAACAGATTGGCAAGCTCGTGCGCTTCAACTGACAGCTTGGGGTATAGGGACAGCACGGGTGTGCGCAAGAAAAACAGTGCGGTGCTTGTGACTGCTCCCACGCACACGAAAATAACCTGTAGGGTGCGGGTATACTGCTTCACCAATCGGCGGTCGCCGGTCGCAATGGCTTTTCCGATCATGACGGCGGCCGAGGAGGAAGCACCCACCGAGGCAACCTTGAGAATCTGGAACAGCGAATTGGATACGGCGCTTGCGGCAATGGCGCTGTCGTTCATGTGGCCGAGAATGACGGTCTGAAGGGCGGTGGAAGTGCCGAATATCAGTGCGACAATGACAAAGAATTTGCAGTGCCGCAGATAATCGCCGACCAACGTCTTTTCGAAACGGAACAGATTCTTCGGCTTTGCCCCCAGCTTTTTGTCAAACACAAAAACGTAAACAAGTACGATGACAAGCTCGACGGCGCGTGCCGCAAGCGTACCGATGGCGGCTCCGGTCACGCCTAAGCGAGGAAAGCCGAAATGACCGTTGATGAGCAGATAATTGATGCCGCAGTTGATAAAAAAGGTGGACAGCGAAACGCCGAAAGCGATTTTTACGGTTTCCACACTGCGAAGCATGGCAAGCGTGATGCTCGTTAAGGCGAACAGCGGGTAGGTGTATTTGACGATGCGTAAGTATTTCACGCCTTCCGCCACAATGGCTTCCGAATCCGAGAAGCAGCTCACCAAGGCATGCGGAAACAGCGAGGCGGCCGCAAAAAACGCAAGCCCCGCCAAACCGCCGACAAGATACGCCCCCTTTGCGACCGAGCGAATGGGTGAAGTCTTGCCTTCGCCCCAATACTGACTGCCGATGGAAACGAGCGCATCCCCCGACGCCATGACGATCTGCTGGAGCACGAATTGCAGCTGCCCGACGGCGGTCGTTCCGGACAGCGCCGTTTCGCTGTAGGAGGACACCATGACGTTATCCGCAAGATTGACGCTCAGAGCGATGACGTTTTGCAAGACGAGCATGAGCATCATGGTGAAAAAATGTGTATAAAAGCTTTTTTCTTTGACCAAGGTCAAATTCAACTCCTTCGCACGGACAGAAAGAAGCGGCGGAAAACGGCTGTGCGTTCGTTTTCCACCGCTTCGTCTGTGTGTTTTTAGTAAGTGCCTTCCAGATCGGCTACGACTTCTTTGGTCTCCTTTTTGTAGGTAGAGCTTGCGATTTTTTTATTTAACAGCTCTAAGAACAAATCACCGTCAACCGGAAGATCGACCGGCTTTCCGAGCCAGCTCGAAAGGAAGATGGCGTTGGAAATGCGAAGTCCGTTGATGCCTTCCTTGCCGGGCGCCATGAGCGGCTCGCCCTTCAAGATGGCGTTGGTGACGTTTTGCGTGATGCCCTGATGCTGTTCCTTTTCCATTTTGAATGCGGAATAATCCACATCTTCCACATCCATGCCAGGGGTTTCGAAGCCATTGGGGCATTCGGCTGTCCACTTGCGTTCGGGAACGCGGCTCTTGTAGAATTTCATGCTGCTTCCCTCGATGACGAGCTTACCCTTATCGCCGGAGATTTCCAGACGGTTGGTGCCGGGATATTCACCGGTGGTGGTGATAAACACGCCGGTTGCGCCGTTTTCGTATTCGGCGTAGGCGGTCACATCGTCCTCAACCTCAATGTTGTGATACTTGCCCTCGTGGCAGAAAGCGCGAATGGTTTTGGGCATACCGAAGATCCATTGCCATAAGTCGAGCTGATGGGGGCACTGGTTCAAGATAACGCCGCCGCCCTCGCCGCTCCAGGTCGCGCGCCAGTCGCCTGAATCGTAATAGGATTGCGTTCTGTACCAGTCGGTGATGATCCAGACACAGCGCTTCAACTCGCCGAGCTCGCCGTTCTGTACCATGTCACGCGCCTTGCGATACATGGCGTTGGTGCGCTGGTTGAACATGAGCCCGAACACGCGGTCTGTCTTTTCCGCAAGCGCGATGAGCTCTTCTGCCTGCTTGGTGTAAACGCCGATGGGCTTTTCCGAAATGACATGAAGCCCGGCCTTTAACACGTCCATGCAGATCGGCGGGTGATAGTAGTGCGGAACCGCAACGATCACGCAGTCCACCAATCCGCTCTTTAACATTTCCTTGTAATCGGTGAACAGAGCCACGTCCTCACCAATCTTTTCCTTTACCCAGTCGAGCCGCGACTGCTTAAGATCGCAGGCGGCGGTAAGGCAGGCACCGTCGATTTTCCCCTCGTGCAGATAGGTGGCATGAGCCGAGCCCATGTTACCGATACCGATGATACCGAAACGAACCATATCCATTTGTAACATCCTTTCCTTTTGTATGATAAAACGTTTGTACGATCTTTGATTTCGTGTGCAGGTATATTATAGCGTTATTGCGTGGGAAATTGCAATGTACAATGTGATTTAATTTTTATGAAAATTTGTGTAATCCGACGATTTACGCTTCAAACTCCGCCAAGGCGGCGCCGATGACGGTGGCAAATTCGGAGTTTTTCGGAATGACGAAATTCATATCGAACATTTCGGATAAAATTTCGAAAATCGGAGAAGCCTGCGGCATTTTGGAAAGGTTTCCGGTCAGTACGATGTCGCGCGTTTTTTTGCTTCGTGCGGCGAACACGGCCAACATTCCGACCGACTCGAACACCATGTTGACAATGCCGAGTGCCAAGTCGCTTTTGGAAGCCATATCGTCCAATTTTCCGAAATTGGAGGCGGTCATGTAGGAGGGAAGTCCGCCGAGATCCTTTTTGGTGATGTCGCCGATGCGAAGGTCGATCTTTTCGATATCGCCGTCGGTGGCAAGCGAAATCAGGTGGTCGATATCGGATATGCCAAGCATCTGTTTGGAAAGCCCCACAATGGTGCCGCCGCCCACGCCCGTGCCGCCCATATATTCGAATGTGCCGCGTGAGCCGTCGCGTTTGGCGGCCACGACCGCCGTACCCGTTCCCATGCTGACGATGATGGCGTTCTTGTACTTCGATACATACAGTCCGCCGCGTCCGACGCATTCGAACTCGGACACATGGCGCGTTTCGATGCCGTACAGGTTGTCTCCCACGAATGAGGAGCCCACGCCGGTGATCATGACCTTTTTCACATCGGCGATGGAAATGCCGCCCTCGGCGGTGAATTTTCCGAACGCGCCGTACACCGAAGCGATGGGGTCGCTGGCCTTGACGGACATCGGCTCTAACATAACGGTATCCTTTTCGGGCGTATGTTCAAATCCGACGATCTTGGTGGTGCTTCCGCCGACATCGATGCCGATGATGATGCTCATATTGGTTTCCTTTCCGCGCTTAATGCGATATTTTGCGGTTTACGGCACGCACGACCGTGTGAATGGCCGGTGACAGGACGAGATTCACGAAAAGCTCGGCGATAAAGTTGATTCCGGCGCATCCGATGATGACGAAATAAACGACCGTTTGTCCCGAAGCACCGAACGTTTCGAGATTGGCGCTTAGCGTTCCGTTCACAAGGAACAGGCCGCCCAGAACGAAAATCCCGGTATTCACGATGGGAGCGGTCGCCGCCGCAAGCACGGAAGCAGCAAGTGTGTTTTTCTTTTCAAGCGCGCGAAAGACCATTCCGGCGCACCAGCCGGCCAAAATCGCCTTGGCAAAGCAGATGACCGCCGTTGCAATCGGCTGTGCCTGGAAAAGCACACCGGTGAAGAAGTCCGTTCCCGTCACACCGGCAAGATAGGTGATAAGGCCGAAAATGAAGCCTAAAAACGCGCCGCCGCCGGGGCCGGTGAGAATGGCGCCGACAACGATGGGAACGAGCACGAGACTGACGCTTGTCGGCCCGATGTGAACGACGGTTCCCATTAACTGAAAAACGATGACGATGGCAGAAAGTAAAGCGAGCTCTGCGAGCTTTTTGATCTGTTTTTTCATGATGATACTCCTTTGATGTCGTGATATCGGATTCGGATATCGGCGGAACGGTTTCAGTTTCCGTACAGCCGCTCCAACATGGAAAGCAATTCTTCGCCCGAAGCATTTTCGGGCACGGTACATCGGTACATGGCGCGCAAGGTCTGTCCGAGTCCGCAAACGAGCACATTTCTGCCGTCATAATCGGTGGACAGTGTAATTTTGATGCCCGCGTCGGCCAAAATGCGTTCGGAGAGCGGAGAATACACACCATGCGGATAGGAGAAGTAATAGTCGGACGAACCGAATTCCTTTTCGTATTGGACGGAAAACAGACGCAGGTCGTTCTTTAAGGCCGAAGCGAAACCGTCCTCGTTTTCGCTTTCGAGCGGAGCGACCGACGGACGCGCCGTGCCGTTCGGCTCATATTCCTCGGTCTGGTGCATGTCGTAGGTGTGCGAGCCGAAGGAAATAAGTCCGCTGTCGCGCATTTCACGCGCGTGTTCGAAATCGAAATGCGTGAAGATGGGCTGTCCCGTCTGCTTGTAGGTGTCTTTGCCGACCGACCAGCCGATATAGAAGATCGCGGCCGACATGTTGTATTGCTTTAAGAGCGGATAGGCGAGGGTGTAGTTGCTTTCGTAGCCGTCGTCGAAGGTGATGCAGATGGGCTTTTCGGGAAGCGGTGAGCCGTGATACACATAGTCCTCAAGCTGCGAGAGGGTGACGGTGTGATATCCGGCATCGGTCAGTGCCCGTAAATGTTCTTCAAAGACGGACGGCGGTGTCGAGCCTTCCGCATCGGCAATGTTGTGGTACAGAAGAATGGGCACGGCCGTTTCGGTGCTTTGCGCTTCGAAAGGCGTTTCGGGGGAAAGCTCTTTCGGCTCTCCGTCGGCCGAGACGAGCGAACCGAAGGGGCTCGGCGTATAGACCGATTCATCTTCGAAGATGCGCGCAAGCACCATGTCGCCGAGAGACGTGCGAAATTCGTGCGTGTTGTAGAAAAAGCGGCTGTCGGAGCTTAACGACGTGCCGGAAAAATCGTAATAGTCGCATACGCCGACCAGTCCTTTTCGCAAAGCGGCGTAGGCCGAAAGGATTTCATCGGTCAGCGTTTCGGCGTGTGTCGGCGAAAGAACGACGATCGTGCGTATGTTTTTTTCGGCGCAGACAGCGGAAATTTCCTTTATAACGGCAAGAATGCGGTCGGCGGAAATCTTTTCTCCCGTATACGGAGCACTGTGACCGAAATCCGTCGCATGTGCTTCGAGGTAATCGACCGGGTGCCCGATACGTTCCACGTCGCGAAGATTGCGGGAAATGCCGCCGATTTTGTAAGAAAAGGTCGGAAAACTGCCGATCAAACGTTTTTCGAGAAAATCGCAGGGCGAGATCGAGACGAAAAAGACCTTGGGGTCGAAGTGCTCGACAGTATAGCGAAAAACGGAAAGCGTTTGCGTTGGATCGTTATCGAGATCGGATAAATTGCATGTCGAAAGTCCGAGATAAGACGAGAGCTTGTCGGCGTCGTAGCCGTAGGCGGGAAAGGAGCCCAAAATGTAGGCGTCGAAGCCGAATTTCGCTTGTGTCGGGAGGGAAAAGTATCGGGCTTCGTCCGAAGAAGCCGATTCGGAATCGGCCGCGGTCGCGTGAACGGAGAACCCGCTTAAAGTAATCGTAAACAGAAACGCCAAAAAGCCGATGAGAACGGAAAAGCGTTTCCGAGAGGGGTGTGCGAGGGATGATATCATGTTTGTTTTTGTTCCTTATTTTTTATATCTTGATTATACCTGTCTTTTCGGGTTTTGTCAAGGAAAAAGCAGTATATTTACAATTAACGCTAACGCTTTTTTCTCGGCATGGTCGGGAAAACGTATTGACAGAAAAACGAATCTATGCTATACTATGCCCATAAAAGCAGTGCTTCAAGCTACTATTTTTATACATAATGAAAAACACGAAAACCGCAAAGGCGGGAAAGTAAAGGAAGGTTTTTATGAAGATCGAAAAAAAACAGCTCATCGATCCTCCGAAGCAATACCGTTCGCTTCCGTTCTGGTCGTGGAACGCAAAATTGGACACCGAAGAGACTTGCCGTCAGGTCGAGTTGATGGACGAAAACGGCATCGGCGGCTATTTCATGCATGCGCGCGGCGGCTTAAAAACGGAATACATGAGCGAAGAATGGATGGATAACATTCGTGCGGCGGTGCGCGACGGCAAAAAACGCGGCATGGCTCCGTGGGGCTATGACGAAAACGGCTGGCCGAGCGGTTTCGGCTCGGGGGCTGTCAACGGACTCGGCGTGAAGTATCAGCAGAAATATCTGCACATGGAATTGACCGACGCGCCGGTCGAGGATGATCGGACGGTCGGCAACGTGCCGACGACCGACGGCAAAAACCGCCATTTCTTCTTCTCGGTCAACCGCTTTTACGTCGATACCATGGACACCGAGGTGACCGATGCGTTTATCGCTTCCACGCATAAAAAATACAAGGAGGCGTTGGGGGAGGAGTTTGCCGATATGGCGGGCTTCTTTACGGATGAGCCGCAAATGTCGCGCAAATACAAGGGGCTTCCCTGGTCGCTCATTTTGCCGCGCGAATACAAAAAAGCCTACGATGAGGATTTGCTCTCTGTCTTGCATCATATGTTCGAAACCTCCGAGGAGGCGTATCGTACCCGTTTCCGCTATTGGAAGTTGGTTACACGTCTCTTTTCCGAAAATTTCATGGGACGCATCTACGACTGGTGTAACAAAAACGGAACGCGTTTGACCGGACACATGGTCTGCGAGGAGTCCTTTGCTTCTCAGCTCGACTGCAACGGCTCGTGTATGCCGAACTATATGTATATGCACATTCCCGGTGTCGATAAGCTGGGACGCGGTGTGGAGCGCGCGTTGCTCGTTCCGCAGGTGACCTCGGTGGCCGCTCAGACCGGAAAAAAGCAGATATTGACCGAATCGTTCGCCATGTGCGGCTGGGATGTGACCTTTGAGGAGTTAAAGTGGATTCTCGAATGGCAGATGGTCAAGGGAGTCAATCTGCTTTGTCAGCATCTGGAGGGCTATTCGCTCGGCGGACTCCGCAAGCGCGACTATCCGGTCGGGCACTTTTTCCAGAATCCGTGGTGGAAGGACTATAAGCGATTCATGGATTTTGCGGCACGCATGGGAATGCTGTTGGCCGAGGGCGAAATTCGTTGTGAGGTACTGGTGCTTCATACGATTTCTTCGGCTTGGATGTACCGTTCGGACGATCACGATTGGCAGAGAGACGTCAACGACCATTATTGCAGTAAGCTCATGGGCACGATTGCCTGGTTGGACAAGAATCAGATACTCAACCATCTGGGCGACGAAACGGTCATGGAAAAGTTGGCGTCGGTCGAGGGAGATGTTCTTCGTGTCGGCGAAATGCGTTACAAGACCGTGATTGTTCCGTCCTGCGCCGTGCTCGGCTCCCACACGCTGTCGCTTTTGAAGGCGTTTAAGGAAAACGGCGGCCGACTGATTTTTGTCGGCGAGATTCCTTCGTATGTGGACGGCGAAAAAAGCGACGAAGTCAAAGCGCTTGCCGCGTGCCATGTCGAAAAAGCGGAGGATGTGTGCGCTCTTCTTCCCGAAAGCGCACGCTATATCCGTCTTGCTCACGCGGACGGTTCGCTTTGCGATGTGCAGTATGCCGAACGCCGCTTTGACGATTTCACCATGTACTATTTTGTCAACACCTATTCCGACCGTGAACGCGCCGTGCTTGAAGTAAACGGCAAAAGCCTCGAACGCTTCGATTACGATACCGGCGAAACCGTTCCGTATGCCTTTACCGAAGCAGACGGCAAGCTGCGGACGGACGTTGTGCTTGAGCCCAAGGGGTCGCTCGTGCTGTTCGTCTACGACGATGACCGTGCCGCAAGTGCCCCGCACGCCGAAAAAGTGCTTGCGCCGCTTACCGACGAGCTGTACGGTACATGGCGCATTGCTTCACGTGAGCCAAACGCGCTGACGCTTGATTTCTGCGACGTGTGGTTCGACGGAGAAAAGGCGCACGAAAACTTGCCGGTTTTGGATATCGAGGAGATGGCGAACGCCTTTGAGCGTCGGGTCAACATCCGTATGGACTTCAAGGTCAAGAGCGAATTCGACCTGTCGGGTGAGACGTTCCTTGTGGTGGAGGAACCGGAGCAGTATACGCTCCTTATCAACGGACAAACGGTCGAAAAGAAAACGTGCGGTTATTTCCGCGACAAATCGTTCGTCAAGTTGGATGTTTCGGGACATATCGTAAAGGGAGAAAACATTATCACGTTGGTGACCGATTTCGAACAGCCGCAGCATATTTACGATACAATCAAGCAGTGCTATGAGTTCGAGGCCATGCGCAACAAGCTGTGGTATGACCGCGAGATCGAGGCAATTTATCTGCTCGGCGATTTCTGCGTACGCTCGGATACACCCTATCGCCCGAGTTCCAACCGCAGCTATGTCACCGACGGCGGCTTTACGCTTGTGCCGGAAACGGGCACGGTCAACGACGGAAATATCGCGTTGCAGGGCTATCCGTTCTATACGGGCAAAATGTCGCTCGAAAAGACGGTCACGCTTACAGCCGATGAATGCGAGAACCGCTCGGTCGAGTTTTCGCGCATGGGCGCGGTTTTGACGGGTCTGTGCATCAACGGAACACATCTTGAGCCGCTTGAACGCGCACCGTACCGCTTTGATCTGTCGGGCTTGCTTCATGAAGGGGAAAACACCTTCACGTTCGAGCTGACGAACAATTTCCGCAATCTTTTGGGGCCGCTTCATCTGGGCGGAGAATCATATTCGGTCTTTCCCGGCTCGTTCCACCATGTATCCAAAATCTTCGGAAGCGCCGGTTGGACGGACGCTTACGCGTTCTTAGAATACGGTCTGTTCTTCAAATAAAAGGGACTTGACTTGCAAAAGCATCCGAATTTCAAAAAAACTTTTCGAAAGCCCTTGCCAAACGCCGTCGAATCGTGTATAATGAATAAAGAGCTGTATATAAGGGAGTTTTTCGTTTATGAATGATATAGCGATCGATCTCGGAACGGCGAGCGTGCTCGTGTATGTCAAGGGAAAAGGCGTTGTGTTCGAGGAGCCGTCGGTGGTGGCGGTGGACAAGGCAAGCGGCAAGGTGTTAAAGGTGGGCAAGGAAGCGGAGCTCATGCTCGGCCGCACACCCGGCAACATTCTTGCGATACGGCCGCTTCGCGACGGTGTGATCTCACAGTATGATGTCACGCTCAAAATGTTAAAGTACTTCATCCGCAAGGCCGTCGGCCCGGGTATCTTCAAGCCGCGTGTCATGGTTTGCGTTCCCAGTGGGATTACCGAGGTGGAGGAACGCGCCGTGTATGACGCGACCATCGCGGCGGGAGCCAAAAAGACGTATTTGATCGAGGAGCCGATCGCCGCCGCCATCGGGGCGGGTATCGACATTTCCAAGCCGGAGGGGCATATGATCGTGGACATCGGCGGCGGAACGACGGATATCGCCGTGATATCGCTCGGGTCGATCGTTGCTTCCGATTCGCTGAAGCTTGCGGGGGATAAGATCGACGAGGCCATTATCAAATACATTCGCCGCAAGTACGATGTGCTCATCGGCGAGGTCACGGCCGGAGAGATCAAGAAGAAATTGGGCAGTGCCTGGCCGTTCGAAACGGAATATGTGATGGAGGTCAAGGGGCGCTGCTTAAAGGAAGGGCTTCCCAAGCTGCTTCACATCTCCTCCGAGGAGGTACGCGAGGCAGTGCTTCCCGTAGCCAAGGCGATTGCCGACGGCGTGTGCCATGTGTTGGAGCGCACTCCGCCGGAATTGGTTGCCGACATATCGGTCGGCGGCATCGTTATGACCGGAGGCGGAAGTCTCATCTACGGTATGGATCGACTCATCGAGCGAGCTTGCGGTATCAAGACGTATATCGCCGAGAATCCGACGACCTGTGTGGTCATCGGAACGGGACGTTCGCTCGACAATATGCAGGTGCTGCCCGAAGGGATCATCAATATTTCGAGACAGCGGCAGGAACGTCTGTAAGCCCCAAGAGGGTCATTCGATATTCAACGAGAGAAGCTCCGTGTGCGATTTGCATACGGGGCTTTTGATTTATTGCGACAGCTTTTTGTAAATGGTCGGCGCATATTGATATTTTTCCTTGAATTTTTTGGAAAAATAATATACGTTTTCAAAGCCGCACAGGGAGGCAATCTCGCCAACCGAATATTGCTCCGTCAACAGCAGCTCCTCGGCGTGCTCCAGCCGTAAAGCGTTTACATATCGATTCGGCGGAACACCGAATTTTTCGACAAACAGCTTCTTGAAATAGGTGTAGCTCATGCCGCAGAGCTTCGACGGCCGATAATAATCGATCTCTCTGTCGTACAGATGCTCTCGGATGTATGCGACTCCGACTTCGATTTTTCTGCCGCGTTCGCTCGAGATGTATTTTTTGCTTTTTACGATCATCTCGTGCAGGATTTCGTATACGACGGACATCGTTTTATAATAGTATCCGTCGGCTTTTGCGCTCCAAAGCCCGTATGCTTTCTGAAAAAGCTCGTGCATCTTCGGATTTGAGGAAAAGTCGAGGCAGTACAATGCATCGATCGGAGGAATATCTGTATCGAAAAATATATCGATACAATCGCCGACTATCGGCCGCTCAATGTAATAATCGGCGTTTTCGCATTTGGGGATGATATAGACAGTTCCCGGCAGGATGCGAACCGTTTTTTCGTTAAAATGCGTGATGACTTCCCCCGAAAGCTTGTAAATCAGCTGATATTTCGGTACGCTTTTGCCGTACCGTTTTTTCTTTTCGGTCGGATCGGGACGGATGAAAAGAACGGAACAGAGCTCTGTTATGTTCGCAGTATGTTTTTCGAGCATTTTACATCACCGCAAACAGTATACCGCAAGATTATGCGTTTGTCAACAAATAAAGTGCTGTAAAATATAAAAATGCTGTATTCGACATTTTCAATCGGCTTTTTCTGTGATATAGTTAAAGAAAAAAGGAGGCTGTTCCGCTATGAAGCAAAGAATCGAGCGACTGACGGAAATGACGTTGGCAGGACACATGTATACCGTTCCCGTAAAAACCGAATTTGACCGAGAGGATCTGTTTTTACCGAAAATCGAACGGGAGGTCAAACGCATCTGCGAATACATTTTGAATCAACGTCCCATAATCACGAAATATTCCCGCATGACAGGCTATTTCGTGTTTGACGGAAGCGTTGTGGGCGACGCCTTCGGACGAAGCGGTCACGCCTCGACCGGGAAAGCGTTCGACGCATTCTATTTGAAACCCGTAGACAATCTTTCGACCATGGAGTGGCAGCACGCCACGGGCGACTATACCAAGGTGCTTGAGAAGGGGCTTGTCGGCATACGCGAAGAAATCGGTGAGTCGTTGAAAAAGCACACTCTGCCCGAGGAGGTAGCGTTTTTAAAGGGACTTGACCGAATCGCGCAGACACTTGTTGCCTATGCGGAAAAATGCTCACAGATGGTGGCGGAATTTGCGGAATCCGTCGAGGAGGAAGAATACAAAGCGAATCTTCGAGCGCTGTCAGCGGCGCTTTTGAATGTACCGAAGCATAAGCCGACCTGCTTTTACGAAGCGGTACTTTCCATCTATGTTTGCTTCAGTCTCGACCCCGACAGCGTGGGAACATTGGATCGGTATCTCACGCCTTTTTACGAAAAGGATGTAAAAGAGGGAAAGTTGACCGACGAGGAAGCAAAGGAATATTTGCAGGAGCTGTTTTTAATGCTCCAGGCGAAAACGCATCCGCAAGGGAATTTTACACGCGGCGGCGAATCGCATTTTTGCATCGGCGGCTATTTGCCCGACGGCCGTGACGGCTTTAACGCGGTGTCGCGTTTGATCGTGGAAGCGCTTCTCGAATTGCCGATCTATTGTCCCGAGATCACCTTACGGTGGACGAAAAAAACGCCGCGCGAGGTGCTTCGCTATGTCATGGACTGCGAAAGAAAGGATAAATTCAAGCGTTTTGCGTTCACCAACGACGAGAAGCGTATCAAGTGCTATACCGAAATATGCGGTTTTCCCTTCGAACGGGCGGTGAACTACACCATGGTGGGCTGCAACGAGCCGGCCTTTTTGGGGGCGATCACGGGGAGCAATTCCAAAGGAAATCTTGTTCACTGCATTGAGACACTCTTTCACAAAAAGAGCGACGCTTTGGAAAAGGCGGAAAGCTTCGAAGCGTTTTACGAGCTGTTTGAGAAGGAGTTGTTTGCGGACATTGACACCATCTATGCTTACGACGATAAATACAACGAGGTGCGTTCGCGCGATATCAATTATGTGTCCTGCCTTTTGTTCGAGGGCTGTATCGAGCATGCGAAAAGCTTGACCCGAGGCGGCGGGGACTATGTCATTGCTTCGCCCATGTTACTCGGAATTACGAATGTAATTGACTCCGTGGCGGTTGTCAAACAGTTCGTGTATGACAGCAAAACGGTCACCATGCGTGAGCTCATCGACGCTTTGAAAGCCGATTGGAACGGGTACGAGGAGTTAAGAAGCCGAATTTTGAAAACGGGCTGCTTCTTCGGAAACGACGACGATACATCGAACGAGGTGGCGCAAAGAATCTACGGAAGCTTTTACCGACATTTGAAGGGAAAGAAGAATCTCTTCGGCTATCCGTGGCTTATCGGCGATTTGTTGGGCTACAACGAGCATCACAAATGGTTCGGCGAAAAAACAAAGGCAACGCCCGACGGACGGCATGACGGCGATTTGATCAAATTCGGCATCGGTCAGAGCGAGGGAAAGGACAGAAACGGCGTGACCGCACTCTTGAATTCGATCGCCAAGCTCGACCCCGAAGCCATAGCGTGCGGAAGCACGGTGACCAACATTTCGTTGGACGAACAGCTCATCCGAAACGACGAAAACTTTGAAAAGACCGTCGATCTGTTCGAAACGTATTTCCAAAACGGCGGCGTTCATTTCCAGCTCACCTACGTTTCGCGCGAGGATTTGCTGGCGGCGCGGAAAAATCCCGAAAATTACGGAAACTTACGCGTTCGGGTCACCGGCTTTTCCGATTATTTCGTAAGGCTGAAGGACAGCATCCAAGAAGATATCATCGAAAGGACGACGCACAATGAATGATATGAAAAAGGATACGGAAAACGGATTTGTCGAAATACGAACCGTTTCGGGCAAGAAGAAAATAAGCAAAAGCACGCTTGCTTTGTCCCATGAGCACATCTGCTGTTATTCGGAATATCTGTACATGATGTCGAAAGGCTACCTGAACAAGGATGCGTTAGCCGAAAAAGCGGCCGCCGTCTTGCGGGATATGAAGAAAACATACGGTCTGGGGCTGTTTTTGGACTGCACTCCTTTGAATATCGGCCGCGATGTCGAACTTTTGAAAAAAGTCTCCGAGAGGTCGGGGGTGGATATCGTTTGCTCGACCGGCTTTTATTACGGATACGAACCGATTCCGAATTGCATGTCCGCCGAAACGCTTGCGGCGTTCATCGAGGAGGATGCACGCGGCGTTTGCGCCGGTATGATCAAGGCGGCGGTCGAGGATGAGGAACTTTCCGATTTTAATATCAAGCTTTTGCGTGCTTGTGCTCTTGCGCAGAGAAAAACGGGACTTCCGATCGTCTTACATACCAACGCGATAAACGAAAACGGAAGAAAGGCCGTTGCCGTTTTGTTGGAAGAAAATGTCCCGCCCGAACGCATTGTCGTGGGGCATTTGAGCGATACGGACAGCGTGGAATATATTGAGGAGTTTGCAAATCTCGGTTGTTACATCGCCTTGGATCGAATGTACGAAAACAAAACGGAGGAATATATTTCATCCAAGGTAAAGCAGATCACGCGCCTTTGCGGGGACGGCTTCGAAAAGCAGCTTCTGCTGTCGCACGATGACGCGGTTTTTCAGGGCTTTTGCGAGAAGCCGACCGTGAAAGAACCGCGCTGGCGCTTTGTATTCGAGCATATTCTGCCGAAGCTCGACGAAAAGACGGCCGCACGGCTTATGAAAGAAAATCCGCTTGCCATGTTGTGCGGAGAATAGGAGAAGAATTGTGGACTGCACGAAAAAAATACACGACTATGTGACCGAGCATCGGGAAGAAATCTTGAACACATTAAAGGAACTTGTCGGGTGTCCGTCGGTCAGGGGGGAAGCGGAAAGAAACGCGCCGTTCGGGAAGGAATGCGCGGCCGCTTTGGAGCTTACGGAATCGTTGTACGCCGAAAACGGCTTCGAAACCCGACTCGAAAAGGACGGCGGCTATCTGCTGTCGTATTACGGAAGCGGCGAAAAAAGCATCGGGCTTTTCGCTCATGCCGATGTGGTGGCCGTGAACGACGACTGGGTACATACCGCGCCGTTCGAGCCGCTCGAAAAGGACGGGTATCTGATCGGTCGCGGGGTGCTTGACGACAAATCGGCGGTCGTAATCTCCTTATACTGCGCCAAAATGTTAAAAGAGCTTGAAATTCCGTTTGCTTCGCGGCTCGTGATGTTCACGGGCAGTAATGAGGAATCGGGTATGGCGGATATGGATGCTTATGTGAAAAAACACACGCCGCCCGATTTTTCGCTTGTGTGCGATACCGCCTTTCCGCTTTATCGAGGTGACAAGAGCGGAATGAATGCGTGGATAACCTTTGACGAAGAATTAAGGGATGTTTGCGATTTTCACGGCGGCAAGGCGATGAACGTCACACTCGGAAAGGCGTATGCCACGGTAAACGGCGAACTTCTGACGAAAGACGGAGTTTCACGTCACTCCGCGCTTCCCGAAGGCTCGGTCAATGCGGGATATTTGTTGGCCGAGGAGCTGGTCGGACGAACGGACGTGTGCGAAGCGGATAAGAAGCAGCTTCGACTTGTGGCGAAAATTCTCGGGACGCACTACGGCGAGGCGTTCGGCATCGAGCACACCGACGCGGATTTCGGCCGCCTTACCTGCACAAACGGCGTGATCAAAACCGAGAACGGCCGTCTCACGCTCGGCGTCAATCTGCGCTTCGGACTTTCGGTCGATACGGAAGAGCTCCGTCGGAAAATGAGCGATTTTTGCGCGGAAAACGGATGCAAAATCGTTTTCGAGGAAGAAAAGCGCGGCTACGTCGTTTCGGAAAATGACCCGTATGTGCGCGCGTGCTTAAAAGCTTACAAAGAATATACCGGTGACGAAACGCCTGCGGTTTATATCAATGCGGGAGGAACTTACGCAAGGAAGCTTCCGCGCGCGGCAGAAATCGGAACGACGTTGCGATGGGGCGTTCCGAACGGTACGACGGCCGGACACGGCGGGGCTCATCAGGCGGACGAATGCTTAAATATCGAGGGTTTTTTCGAAGCGCTGGAGCTGACACTGCACATGCTTTTGGCGTGTGACGAAACGGAGGAACAAAGATTATGAAGCTGATGTTTACGGGAGACGTGAATTTCAGAGGGCTCGAAGCACTCAATTTCGAACGCTCCGAAAAAATACTTGCCGAGGTTATGCCGTATATCGAAAGCGTCGATTTCGTCATACCGAATCTGGAATGCCCCTTGGGCGATCAAAATCGCTATACGCCCATAAAAAAAGCCGGGCCCAATCTGATCGGCTCGGAAAACAACATCTGCTTTTTGAAGGCGATGAAAGCCTATGCCGTAACGCTTGCAAACAATCATATCGGCGACTACGGCGATGAGGCGTTACGAAACACGTTAAAGCTTTTGGAGGAAAACGGCATTCGGTATGTCGGCGCGGGGAACAATACGGAGGAAGCCTATCGCGCCCTGAAAGCGGAAAAGGACGGCGTGACGGTTTCCGTTCTCTCCGTGTGCGAAAACGAGTTCGGCATAGCGGAAGAAAACAAAGCGGGTTCGGCCGGCTATGCGCCCCGCCGCTTAATGAACGCGATTCGAGCGGAAAAAGCGAATGGTGCTTTTACGGTCGTTGTGTTCCACGGCGGCAATGAGCACAATCCTCTGCCGTCTCCCGATACCGTGGAACGCTATCGTATGATCTGCGACATGGGCGCGGATGCGGTAATCGCCGGACATACCCACTGCCCGCAGGGATTCGAGATATACGACGGTAAGCCGATCGTTTACAGTATGGGAAATTTTCTCTTCGGAAGCAGTGAAAAACGCGACGAGCGCGACCCGTGGTACTACGGCTATTTTTCGGTGCTCGAAGTGGGGAAAAAAGGCGTCTTTTTGGAAACTGTTCCGTATAAATTCAATGCGGCGTGTACCGAAATCACGGTGTTTGACGGTAAAGAACGGGACACGATGCATAAATATATCGACACGCTGTCGGACATCATACAAAAGCCCGAGGCACTGAAGGCGTATTTCAAAGGATGGGCGATGAATCACCTGTGGGTTCCGCTGTTGCCGGAAAGCCTTGACGACCTGTCGCATTACAATGCGTCGGGTAACTACGATCTTCTCAAATGTGAGGCGCATTTGAGTCAGGCCAAGCAGATATTCGAAATTTTGTTCAACGACGAGGCGGATGCGGTGAAGCCGATGCAGAGGAAAATCGAGGAGCTGCGGAAAATGCCGGTGTGAGGGGTAATACTGTCAACTTAAGCTCTGCTTTAAAACGAAAGTGCTGAAATCAACGCAGAGTTACCGTACCTTTTATATGAAACTATGTCTTTTTTACCATGCTACACCTCTGTTCGCAAACTAAAAAAACGCACTGCACCCTATTATAACGAGCACTATACCTTTTAACCGAAATTTTGGTTTACAAGCCCGCAGAAAACTCGGATACGATGAAACTGCGTTTTCCCGCGTCTGATGAAACATTGTCACTCGCACCGGTTCAAAACCTCTCATGCGGGTACTTGACAGGCTTTAGAATTTGCAGAGTATTTTGCAGTCGCACATACCGCTAAGTTTAACTAAAATTTGGCTCCGCATGAGTTTTGAACCGCGGGTCGCAGGGCAGCGCCCCGGCTGCTTTTTGGTTCTTTTTGCAGAAGCAAAAAGAACAAACCGTCTCCCTGCGGGAGAACGCACTATGTTAACACATACAATCCAAGTCAGCTTATGCCGATACCTTAAGTGACAGCATTGGATGTGAGCGAAAGACTATTCGAGACGGTATTCGGACGGCGAGACGCCGACGTTTTTCTTAAAAAACTTTGAAAACGCGATACAATCCTCCATGCCGATCGAATGGGCAATCTGCGTCATACTCGCGGAGGTTTGGAGCAACTCCATGCCGAACTACGGCAGGATTCTTCGGGAGGGATTAAATTCCTATGCCGAAAGAGCCGAAAAAATCGAGGACAGAGATCTGAGAGAAGGACTTTTGTGTGTTTATGAGGGAATCAAGTGCTACGTTGCACGATGTATCGACTACTTGGAGAAAGAAAAAGCGGACGAAAAAATCATAGCCGCCCTGAAAAAAGTTCCTCTCGAAAAAGCCGATAATATTTACGAAGCCATTGTTTCCTTGAACTTTATCATGTATCTTGACAATTGTGACAATTTGGGCTGTCCGGCCAAAGAATTGTGGGATTTTTACAAGGGCGAGGATATTACTCCGCTTTTGGAAAACCTGTTTGACAATCTGGATGACAATAACGGCTATTCGATGGCTTTGCATACCGACTACAACGAGCTTTCCGTTCAGTGTCTGAAAGCGGTACGCGGAAAAAGGCGTCCGATGACGGAATTGTTTGTTGACGAAAGTACACCTGACGAAATTTGGAACGCGGCCTTTGAGACTATGCGCTCGGGCTCGGGACAGCCCGCGTTTTACAATGCAAAGGTGCTGTTGAACGGACTGCGGGAAAAGCTGAAGGTCAGCCGGGAGGATATAGCACGCTTTTGCGGCGGCGGTTGCGCCGAAAGCATGATCGCCGGAATGTCGAATGTCGGCTCGTTGGATGCGGGAATAAACCTGTTGTTGATTTTCGAAAAGGTGCTGTATGCGTATTTGCCGCAAGCGAAAGATTTTGAAGATTTCTATACGGATTACATCAAAAGTGTGCGGGAAACGGTCGAGAACGTGACGGACAAAATAAGCGCTTCTCAAAAGGAACGGGCGGAATTCGATCCGTTGCCGATGCGAACGCTTTTGGTGGATGATTGTATAGACAAAGGCAAAGACTTCAACAACGGCGGAGCTCGATACAGCGCGAGCATCATAAATTTTGCCGGGATTATAAATGTCATCGATGCAATGCTGGCGGTGAAGGAACTGTTTTTTGACCGAAAAAGCGAATCCGCCGACGGACTTTTGTCAAAGCTGAAAGACAACGATCAAGAGCTGTTGCGAAAATGCCGCCGCGTGAAAGCCGCTTACGGCAGAAACGATGAGGAAAGTGACCGTTTCGCAAACAGAATAACAAGGGATATTTTTTCCGCGCTTGACGGGCGAACGCCATATCTCGGCGGGAAATTTCTGCCCGCGTCGATACAGTTCATGAGTCAGGTCGAGGCGGGAAAAAACATTGGCGCCACGCCCGACGGTCGAAGCGCGGGAACGCCGTTATGCGATTCTCTGGGGGCGATTTTCGGCAAGGACACCGAGGGGCCGACCGCGTTGTTGAAAAGTGTTGTCTCGCTTGATTTGAAGTCGGCGCTCGGTGTTCCGATCTTGAATTTCAACATCGATGAAAAATGGAGCAACGATGTGCTGAAAGCGTTGATCCTTTCCTATATGGAAATGGGCGGCATACAGATGCAAATCACGTTCGCTTCCGAAGAAACCTTGCGCGAGGCTTATGAGCATCCCGATTTGCACAGAAACCTGATTGTTCGCGTGGGCGGTTATTCGGAATATTTTTATCGACTGTCGGACGAATTGCGAAAAATGATCGCGGACAGAAGCATTCAGAAAATGCCGGTGTGAGACGCGCACATATCCGAAAAAAAACGCAGGACGCGCGGACTATTCGAGCTTGTATCGGGACGGCGAGACACCTGTCAGCTTTTTGAAAACGGTCGAAAAATAGTATGGATTTTCGGAGCCGCACATGTCCGCGATTTCGGTCAATGTATAATGCGATGTGGCGAGAAGCTCCTTGGCGTATTCGATGCGCATTTGCGTGACAAGCTGTACGGGTGTGGCGGAATAGACTTTTTTGACGGTGCTGCCGAACTGCGTGTGTCCCAGTCCGCACAGCTTCCCGAGAGAGCCGTAATCGAATGCGTGGTCTTTAAAATGAGCCGAAATATAGTCGTGTGCTTTTTTTACGCTGTTTCTTTGTGCGGAAGAAAGATAGGTGTCCTTCTTTTTCTGCATGCCGTACAGGATGTCGTACAAAAGCATCATGGCGTTGCTGTGATAGCCGCTGTTCTTCTTGTTCCACACATCATACAGCCTTGTGAAGCTGTCTTTCAGAACGCCCATATCGGGCATTCCGAACGCATGCGCGGAAAGCGGAACGGAGACATCGAAGAACACGTCGATACAGACGGACGGCGACAGCGTGGAAACGGTATATTCGCTTCGCGACAGACCTTTCGGCATATAGCGCAGAAAGCCGGGACGGTCGTGCATTTTTACGTCGTCAACGAATGTTTCGTTTTCGCCGGACAAAAAGAACACGAGCTCGTGCAGTGAAAAATAGCTCTTGTATTTTAAAAGCTTGGGTGTGGTATCGGTATTCACATATTTGTCAACGGTGTAAATGCGCGTTACCGTTATAAATTCATTTTCGAGCACGTCGATATCAGCTCCCCACGTTCGTATCTGTTCTCATTATACAGCATTTCCCGACGGATTGCAACCCGAAAGCCGAAAAAAGCGGAATAAATTATAAAAACGGAAAACATTGCATTGCTTTTATCCGTCAAGTGCTGTATACTTTGGGTACAAAACAGAGAAATGAGGGATAACAGTGACGGAACGAATCGAAAAATTAAAAGAGCTTACACTGAAAGGTGAAATGTATCCGGGTGGAAAAAAGGTCGAATTTGACCGTATGGATCTGTTTCTTCCCGATTCGAAACGAACGGTAAAGCGTATGACCGAGAGGGTTTGACGGCACTTTTGGGTGCGGTTGCGAAATGCGACGAGCATCACATCATCACAGGCGGTGCGAACGTGACCAACATCAATTTGGACGAACAGCTGGTAAAGATTCCCGACAATTTTCTCAAAACGGCTCGGGTGCTCGAAGCTTATTTTAAAAACGGCGGCTCGCAATTTCAATTGAACTTTGTGTCCCGCGAGGATCTGGAGCGCGCCAAGGTCACGCCCGAGGAATATGCGAATCTGCGTGTGCGCGTTTCGGGCTATTCGGACTTTTTTGTAAAGCTTCGGGAATCCTTGCAGGACGACATCATAAGCAGAACGGTCAAAGCGTAAAAAGGCCGCAAAAACGATAGGTGGGAAAGAAAAAATGAACGGTGAGATTTTCGATATCCAAAGATTCAGCGTGAATGATGGCCCGGGCATACGGACGACCGTGTTTTTCAAGGGCTGTAACCTGAAATGTCGATGGTGTCACAATCCCGAAAGTCAGAGCGCACAGCCGCAAATCCTGTTTTACGCGGACAAATGCACGGGGTGCGGACGTTGTAAGAGTGTCACGCCGAACGATACGGATTTTATTTGCTTCCACGACGCAAAGGAAATCTGCGGACGGACGTATTCCGTAGAAGAGGTGTTAAACGAGGTCTTAAAGGATAAGATGTTTTACGACAACTCGGGCGGCGGCGTTACCTTTTCGGGTGGCGAATGTATGCTTCAGGTCGGCTTTTTGCAGGAGGTTTTGAAAGCGTGTCGGGCAAACGGCATACATACCGCCGTGGATACGGCCGGAAACGTTCCGTGGGAAAGCTTCGAACGCATATTAAACGATACCGACCTGTTTTTGTACGATGTCAAGCTGTTTGACGGCGAAAAGCACAAGCGGTACACCGGTGTCGATAATCGGCGAATTTTGGAGAATTTAACAAGGTTGCTCGACGCGAAAGCGAATGTGTATATCCGCATCCCGATCATAGGTGGCGTGAACGATTCGACGGAGGAAATGGAAAAGATTCGCGATTTCCTGCGGCCGCACCGTCCGCAACGCACGGAGCTTTTGCCGTATCATGCGCTGGGACTTCACAAATATGAGGCGTTGGGCATGGAAAAGCAAGAGTTTTCGGTTCCCGATGAGGCGCTTATGCGACGTTTACGGGCTGTGTTTGCGTAAGCAATGCTGTCAACTTAAGCATTTTTTGTGTAAAGGGAATTGTCAAAACAGCTCTCTCCCTCAGTCGGCTGCGCCGACAGCTCCCTCATCAGAGGGCGCTATTGGTAAGTGCGCATTACTCAATTTGCGGATAGAGTCAGCACACTGAATCATTTCAGTAAACTCAATATTGCTACTGCACTATCCGTTTTATGGTATTATCCTACTGTTAAGCTTGCAGTACCTGCGTCGTTTCCGCAAAATCTCGATTTTGCGTTAGATGTAGCCTATGCCTCTCGCACCGGTTCAAAACCTCCCATGCAGATGTTTGACGTACTGTCAAATTCGCAGATAGTTTCCTAACAGCTGAAAATCACAAATTACTGTAAAAGTTCAGCCTGCATGAGTTTTGAACCGTCCTCCGGGAGTCCAGAGGGTCGCAACCCTTGGGCTGCTTTTTGGTTCTTTTTGCAGAAGCAAAAAGAAT
>CAZYFX010000013.1:0-24301 GCA_964646725.1 uncultured Oscillospiraceae bacterium | reverse complement strand
TTTGAACCGGTGCGAGTGACAATGTTTCATCAGACGCAAGAAAACGCAGTTTCATTATATCCGAGTTTTCTGCGGGCTTGTAAGCCGGAATTTCGGTTAAAAGGTATGGTGCTCGTTATAATGGGGTGCTGTATTAATTTTTAACTTTTCGAACAGAGGTATAGCGTGGTAAAAAAGACATAGTTTCATATAAAAGGCATGGTAACTCTACGCTGATTTTAAAACAAGAGTACAAAGTTACTTATAGAGGCAGTATGCTAAACAGTTTTATCAAACCAAATATTGCCACTGCACTATCCGTTTCATGACATTATCCTACTGTTAAGCTTGCAGTACCTGCGTCATTTCCACAAAATATCGATCTTGCGTTAGATGTAGCCTATGCCCTTTCCACCGGTTCAAAACCTCCCATGCGGGTACTTGACAGGCTTCCGAATTTGCGGAGTATTCGGAAGTCGCACAAACTGACAAATTCAGCTATACTTTCGTACCGCATGAGCTTTGAACCGTCCCCGGGAGTCGAGAGGGTCGCAACCCTTCGGCTGCTTTTTGGTTCTTTTTGCAGAAGCAAAAAGAATAAACCGCTTTCCTATCGGAAAACGCACTATGTTAACACGCAAAATCCCGGTCAAGCTTATGTTGATACCTTAAGTTGTCAGCATTGCGATTATACCGAAGTCCGAAATCCTCCCCCCGATTTCGGACTTCTTCCGAAAGAAGCTATGCAAACAGCTCCTTTTTTCTCTGCTTCACCGCCGCCAGATACTCCTTTTGATAGGCCGCAAGCTTCTCCGCAAGCTCCCTCTCGTTCTGCTCGATGAAACGCTTGCCTTCCTCGCTTTCGGCGTCAATGCCGTTGTTGAGTAACCACTCGGCAAGCACCTCGCGGCTCTTCTCGGCTTCGGCCGTCTTTTTCTTTAACGTCTCGGTCAAGTCCTTGGTCGAAAAGCCACGCGCGCGATTGACGATCCCATGTCCCGTACTACCGCGTCCCGATGCCGTGTTTTCACCCGTCAGCAACATATCCGCATACCCGGTTTTGTTCACCTTGTCGGCGGAAATGCCCATTTTTTCGGCGTTGGACAGATTGTAATTGTAGCTGATGTTGTCGATCCACGCTTTTTGCTCGGACGTGTCCAATCCCAGCTCGTCACGCGCCTTGACAACATCCGCACTGCGCGCCATTTCGCTTGTATATACGTCCTTGTCGCCGTTTCGTATACGGTCGATGCGCTCATCGGCCGTAAGATCGGCATATTTCCATTTTGCTGCCATCGTTTTTTCTCCTTATCTTCGGTATTTTTGCTTTTTGAGTAAAATATAATCCAACCGAAAATCGAACAGCCCCACACCCGCGTCCTCTCCCGACAGCGCAAAGGCAAAGCGCTCGGCACTCCGTCGCGGCAAGGACACATAGACCGACGCAAGGCCGTTTTCCTTCGGCTCGACCCGAAGCGATTGGCGGTGATAGCTTTTTCCGTCGGCATACACGGTAAGCGTCAGCGCCGTCGGCTTTTCGCTTCGCGCCGAAAACGCAAGTCCGATCACACTCTTCGCCGTATGCGGCTTTGCAAGCACCCGTTCGCCCGAATGCAGCAAAAACGCCGTTTTCTTTCCGCTTTCCGCCGCCTTTTTCGGTACACAGCTTTCTTCGTCCGTCATGAGCGCATACAGCGTTTGCGTATCGGTGCATAACCGTCCGTCCAAGCCGTCGAACGAAAACCACGCGAGCCGCGCCGCCGCTTTTTCCGCATCGGAGGAGGACGTATAGGGCGTTTCGCCGAAATCCCACACAAACGCCTTTTCGCCGACGCACAAAATATATTTTCGGTCGTACACACAGCTCGTCGCCCGCTTAAGCTTTGCCGCGTCCTCGGCAAAAAAACCCCTTTGCCGCGACGGGGCCTCGATACTTCGCGAGATATTCACCACGTTCATGCCGTCGTACCATTCCATGCTGTCCACAAGGCAAACGCCGTGAGCACTGTGCGCAAACACCGTGCGGTTATCCGCCGACGCAATGCTTTCGGGCATATCGCAGCCGACGGAGGCATGGATGGTTTTCAGCGAATAATAGCCGCCGCTGTCCGACAGATAGTGATAGCTCATGCGTGTGAGCGTGCTTTCGGTGAAGATCAACAGATCGCCGTTCTGCTTGGCAAAGCCCGTGATATCGCCCGTGCTCTCTCCCAGCGTTCCGCCACTGTTTTCGACAAAGCATAAGGGATCGCCGAGCGACGAGGTGAAATAGCTGCCCGGATACTCCGGATTGCCCGCCAAAAACACACGCGTTCCTTCAAGCGTTCCGCCGCCGAAGGCGGTTCCCACCGTACAGGCCGCCAACTTTTTCCCAAGTTCCGCATATTCTTTTTTCGTGCTGTAGTAGCAGAGCTTTACGGTTTCCTCCTCGGTCTGCTTGCGCTCGGTAAACTTCCAATACCGTTCATCGAACGTATATTCCGATTCGTCCACTCGCTCATCTTCGAAGAATATCTCAAACGGCCGTTCCGTATCCATATCCGACGGAAACCGATAGCCCTTGTACAAAAACTGTGCATCCGGTACACTGTAGGTGACCGCCACATACGGTGCCAGCAGATTGAGCGTCGAATCGGATATCGACCGGTATATACCGCTGTTTGAATCACAGCTCTTGCCTACGATCGGCGCGGACGGAAACACCTCGACGGCGCTTAACGTGCGATCCACGCAAAAAATACGCGCTCCGCTGTACAGATACAGCTTTCCCGAAAATTCCACCGTCACGCTGTTTTCGTCCGGCAGGCCCTCGACAAGCGTGCTCAATGCGCCGTCGTGCAGACGGTATAACACCGTTCCGACATGCAACAGCAGACTGCGGCAAAACGAAACGGAATTGTGAAGCGAACCCGACAGCCCCTCGGTAAGTGCTTCAAAGGATGGCCGTGAAACGGCTATGCCGCCGCGAAGCCACAGGTTGCGCATTTCTTCGAGCTTTCCGTTATTATCCGGCGCATCGCGATAAGAAACCCCGCTTAACGGGTCAATGTCGGAAACGCTGTACCGTGCGCAAGAGGAAAATATCTGCGGCGCATGAAACACATGCCCCATTACCGAAGCCCCCTTCGCGGATCCGTGTGGGTATAAAAGGTATTTCGCCCGTGCGTGGGGATCTGTATATTGTACACATTGAGCGCCATATCGCGATAGGCGTACACCAGGCGGGTGTAGCGCTCGGATTCCTCGAGCGGACACAGCTCGGCCGCCGTTAAATAAATAAGCGCATCCCGCGTGACCGGCGGCAACTCGATGACCGTGCTTCCCGATGCATTCTCCGTCGGCTCGACGGGAAGCACGGTATAATCCATGCTTACCGTTTCGTTTTCGGAAAGTTCTTCGCCGTACAAATACAGCTTGCCGTCCAAAACGCCGTATTTCTCCGAGGAAAGCTGTTTGCTCTCTCCGTTTTTCCGCACCTTTACCGTCAATACCCGAAATACGTCGGACGGCAACACCGCGCTTGTCTCTCCGTTGTCGCATCGGGCGTATAACGTGACGTTGTTCGTCTTTAACGGAAAGCTCATGCATACGCGGTGCAGACACATGCTTAAGGTCTGCAAAAAGCGCTGTTCGATGTCGGCCGCCGTTCCCGATGTGAGCGAAACGCGCTCGCCGTTTTCGGTATACAGCCCCAGCTTTTTGTAGACCGCTTCCTTTATCGCACTTAATGAATTATATCCGTTCAAAGCGTTTTCCTCCTTTCGAGGCGCGGAAAAGGAACCCCCTCCCCCGCGCCTTTTGACCCTTTACAGCAATCGGCAATACAAAAGACGTACCCTCGCATCGTCGGCGTACAAAACGACGTCGCCCGAAACGCGCAAGCTTTCGCCCTGCTTTAAAACAAACGCACTGTCGTTCGATACGGCCTCATGCGTTTTGACGTATACGTCGGCGTTTTCGGCATACAACGTCACTTCACAGCCGTCGGCGCTCACACGCGCATGTTCGCCCGAGAGCGTAAGAGCCGCCGTTTTTTCCGGGATTCGTTCCATAGCGTTCACCCCCTTACGACGGGTCGGAGAACAGGATGGGACGCGCGTCACCGAAGCCGAAGGCAAAGTCCACATAGCCGATGTAATCGGTGATGAGCGGATTGTCCTGCGGAGATACCAACACCGTCGGCTTGGTGATGTACACAAGCTTCAACACCTCCGACAGCATGAGCGAATCGGCCACCGCCCACTGCTTGCCGGTAAAACCTGCGTTGCCGCCGCCGACCACGATGTATTTCATGCCGTAGATGGGATTGGCGGCATTCTGCGGCGCGTCCGCATCGGGATTGGCCGTCGGGCAAAGCTTGGCGTTCGGACCGCAGATCTCGCGCGCCTTGGCTTCCAGCTCCGGGCTGACAAGCAGTAAATCCAAATCACAGGAAAACGGCAGTCCGTCCGGCGTAACAAAGCGCGACGCACGGCTTTGTGCCTCGGTGACGGCCGACACCGAAAGCGCGGACTTCATCAGGTTGGAATACGTCCCGTCCCCGTCGCGACTGACGGGATGTGCGTCACTTGCCCAGGATACGCCGTCCGCGCCCTTGCGATTTTTATCGAAAGCGCCACCGAACAGACGGTAAAACTCGTTCAAAACCGTCATATACGCGCTGTCCGCCAGACGTGCGCCGATTCGTGCCGCTTCGCCCGAATAATCGAGCTTGGCCTTTTTGTAGCTGACCGTCACGCGAAGCGCGTGCTCTTTGGGGGTGATGGTGGTGATAAAGGTGCGTTTGGAATCGGCGCCGGGAACGGATGTGCCGTCGTAGACAGGCAATTCGCCGTAGCCGCCCACGCCTTCCAGACGGTAGTCGATCTCATCGCGCTCCACCACGTCCGTCACGCGCCCGATCACGTCCAAACGCTTGGCGTAGCGCATGTCGAAGCGCTTTTTGACTAAGGGATACAGATCGTTGTGCCAGGTATAGATATCATTCATGTGCATACTTCCTTTCTGCGGTCATGACCGCCCGCTCGATAACAGTCTAAGCAAAGAGCGGTGTTTTCAGTTTCACGCCGACCACACCGCGATCGTCCGACGTGTACACACAGACAAATTTTGTCGTGTTCCCCGCGCGGTAAAAGCAGACGCCCTTACCCGTCGCATCCAAAGCCAGCTCGTCGCCCGCGTCCGGCACGAACATATACATGTCTCCCGCACACGGTACGCCGCCGCTCGATAAAGTGACCGTTGCCGTACCCCCCGATACGCTCACCGCGCCGATACGGCGGCTGTCGCCCACACGGTCGGTGTTGGTCGAGCCGACGACCTTGGAAACGAGCACCGCACGTCCCGATTTAACGCTCGCCGAAAGGCCGACCGACGTAGTTTGAAGCGTGGTAGCCGTTCCTCCGGTCGCTTCGAAATACATAAGCGACGTTTCGTATACCGCGTCGGGTGAAACGCACACACGGATTCGGTTTCCGTCCGCGCGCGCATTCAATTCGTCGTGAACGCCGGTATGTTCTTCGGCCGCAATGCCCAAGATCGCATCGGCTTCATCGGCCGAAACGACCGTCCCGTCGGACAGTCCCACGATCTCGCCCGTATGAACGGCCTTCGTCGGGTCGATGTCGTATTCGAGAATGAGCGGTGTGGTCGCACCGTTCAGATGTAAGGAAAATTTCATTGGATTTCATCCTTTCTTTATTTGTGCGGGGAAAGCCCCGCGGCAATTTTCGCGGACAGAGTTTTGATATAATCCATACTCTGCGGTCGCGGGCGGCGAAAGCGCCGCCGCAATTTTCGCGGACAGAGTTTTGATATAATCCATACTCTGCGGTCGCGGTTTCTACTCCGCCGCGCGTCCACCGGGACTTGCGGCTCAACGCAAAAAACGTTACAGTTCCCACTTGCCCTACGGCTCCCTTGTGTAAAGGGAGCTGTCAGCGAAAGCTGACTGAGGGAGTGCGACTTACAGCTCAGGCGGATCTCGGTTCAAAAGCGCTTTCGCCCGGTCGGAACCGATTGCAGAAGCTCGGCATATTCGCGGTAACTCATGCCGCTCTCCCGTGCGATCTGCATCTGCCTTGCCGTGAGCGATTGCGCGTAATCCGGAAGCGCCGAACCGCCCGCATAGGCGCTGTAGCATTCCTCCGACACTTCCGTTTCCGTGGGAGAATCTGCCGATTGTGCCGAAAACGCCCGCTTAAAATCCAGATAATCGGCATAGATCGACACGACATCTCCGCTTTTTCCCGCGGCGAACCGTCGGAACGCTTCGGACGCCACATCCTCGGCCGCTTTCTCGGTCGGGAACCGCTCGATTAGCGTATACAGCTGTCCGAACAGTTCCTCCGAAAAAACGCCGTTTTCCTGCCCACCCACCCGTTCGGCGTCCGTATCGTCCGACGGCAAACACTTGTCCGTACTCTCCGAGACGGTCGAAGTCTCCGCGCCGTCTGTTTGGCAAGAACAAATGTTCGCTTCTTTTTCGCCGCCGTTTTCTCCCGACGGCGCTTCGTTTATTTCATTCGTTTCGTTTGTTTCTTCGAACGGTTTATCTTCCGTCCGTTCTTCCGACGGTTTCTCCGTTCGCTTCTTCAGAATGTTCCACATGCTCCGTATCTCCCTTCGTTTGTCCGTCTTTCACCTTGTTCTCGGTTTTCCCGAAACGTTTTTCGATAAACGCGCAGATTTCCGCACGCATCGGAAGCCCCAACGCCTCGACATACGCTTCGACCAATTTATAGTTGTCGCGTGTGATCGGCGTTCCGACAAGAGTGCTGACCGCCGATACCGTAAACGCCTTGGAATTGGTAACACCGTCGCCGATATGTACCTTGATATCCGGCATGGGAAACATACCGCTCTTTTTGTCCCGATACGCTTCCGGCTCAAAATGAAAGCCGAAGTCGGCACACTCCACAAAGCGCCCCGGCGCATAAAATTCGAGTGCCGTCATGTCGATGAGACGGTACAGTCGGCGAAAGCCCTCGGTGCGTCCGCAGGATTTGAGCGACTTTCGACTTTCCGCCCGCTCGTTCAGAAGCGCGATGCCCGTCGCGGTGGTCACATGCGTCGGCTCCTTGCCTTGATTGACTTCAAAATTGCCGGTTGTCTGCTCCATCATGCTCTGCCAACGCGCATAGTTGGCATACAGCGCACTCTGCACCGACGAAAGATTACCCAAACGCTGTACCTTGCCCATCATGCCCGGACGCAATTTCCACACCGCGCCCGGCGCATTGTCCGGTACCTCGCCGTCCGAAAAAGCGTTTTCCTCCGCCAGAATCACGTCGTTCGAAGAAAAGGCGGCGTTGAGCTGTGCAAAGGTCAAGTCGCGATCCGCCGCGTCGATAAGACTTATGAGCGGCTCCAGCTCGCTTTTTCCCCACAGGCTTCCCTCGTTCGGCACCTTGCCGTACAGCACAAACGGATACATCGTACAGCCCGTTTTACGCCAATACTTCGGAATGTACTTGACCTCCTTTGCACCGATAAGCACACAAAGCGCGATATCGCCCGCCGCAAACGAAATACTTCCGCTCCGACCGTCCGTCGGCTGACGAAACCAGAATTCCGTAACCGTCACGGTATCCTTGTCCTCACCGTCCGCGCCCGTAAAGCTGTCCGATGTTTGCAGATAATCCGCGAAGCTCTCGCCGCGCGCGCGTATGTCCGCACCGAACAAACGGAAGGCGCGTTGGCGGTGCAGTCGGTACACATATGCCACATATTCACATGCGTCCAAGCTCGCCGCCGACGGGTCGGGATAGATTTGCTCGGGCAGTGCTTCCTCGGGAATGACCTCGGATACACCGCCGTCCGTGCGTCCCCATCCGATCTTCCACACCGCACTGCCGTAGATTCCCAGTCGGCGCTCGTTGCGGATGTTGCGTTCGGCAAGCATCGACGTTTCGCAAATGCGCCGCACCGTTTCCTCCCGCCGACGAACCGTGTCGGAGGAAGCACCGCCGCGCGGCGAAAACTCAAAGTCCGGCAGCTTCGAATCGATCTGACTTTCCACATGCACAAAGCCGTCCGGCGCTTGGGCGGGCGTCCACGGAAGCCGCATATCCTCGCAAAAACTGCCCGAATAAAAGGCGATGTCGTGCATACCGTCGTAGTAGCGCCTCATTTTGCGCCAATAGGTGTCCGTGCTCTGACGAGCGATCGCGCTTTCGCCCACAAGTCGGCGTACCGTGTCCTCCCGCGCCGTCGGCGTTGCATAATCGTATAATCCGTTTTGCGTTCTCCGCGAAAGGAGAGCGTGCGTTTTTTTCATGGTTTTCCTCTTTTCTTTATGCTTTAAGCATGTATTCTCAAGCGTTCTCCGTCCGTTCGGCAAGCCGCTTTCTCCTTTTCTCTTTTTCCGGAAGCAGTGTGGCCGCCAACCGTTCGACACTCTTTTCGGACGTGTGCGAAATCCCTTTCGCCGTGCGCGAAACCGCAAAATAGCGAAGCGCGTCGGGCGCATGGGTGATCTCGTGGGGCTTGACGGCCGCATCCCCCGGGCGCGTCGGGTCGTATAACAACAGTGGCAGACAGCGGATGAGCTCGGTACAGCGTCGCATGATGCGAAGCTGTGAAGTGCGTGAGCCGTCCGCTTCCGTTTGCACCGCCATCCATTCCTTTAAGCAGCTCCACCCTTGGACGCGCTCCGACACAAGCTTTGTCAAATATACGCCGTTGTCGGCAAACAGCTCCGCCATACTGCGTCCGCTGTCCTTTTGCCGCGACCACAGATCGCTCGGCGCGATAAACATGCTCACGCCCTCCGCCTTGGCCAAAATCTCTTTTGCCGCACGGCTGACGATTAATCCGCTTTTGTACACCTCGTCGTACACATACGCGCATCCCGCGGAATCGACCGCCACATATACCGCCGCCAACATATCCAATCCGTAGTCAATGGCACAGTACCGTCGCACGTCTTTTTCAAGCGGAAACGTCTCGACCGTGTGAACATCGTAATCGAATTCCGAAAAGAACTGCCCCTCGAAGCCTCCCCAACTGCCGTCAAGCCACGCCTCGCGAAGCCCCTTCGGCAGACTTTCCAACCGTCCCAAATAGTCCGGGTCGGAGGACAAAAGCGCGGGGTTGTCGTAGACGCTTGCGCGAATGAAGGTGTAATCCGACGGATTTTCTCCCGCGCGGTAGTGCCTGTCCACAAACAACCGCTTAACCCAGCCGTGTCCCACACCGCCCGGATTGCAAGTCAGATACATCCGTTTGGGAAAGCCGTTCACACCGCGCACACACGCCTTGAGCGTCTGAAACTGGTATTCCGTAAGCTGCGTCGCTTCGTCGATGGCGATCACATCGTATTCCGTGCCCTGATACCGCGCCGTGTCGCTTTCGCTGTCCAGATATCCGAAACGAAGTACCGAGCCGTTGAAAAACTCAAAGCATTTGCGCGTTTCGGAATATTCCGCCAATTCTTTCAGTTCGGATAACAGAACGCGAATGTGATTGGCCTGCAATTCCGCATACGTTCGCCGCACCAAAAGCACCGACAGCCCCGAAAAGCGCAAGCACATGAGCACAAGCTTCCGTCGAAGCGCCCAGCTTTTTCCGCCGCCGCGCGCCCCGCCGTAGGCCACATATTTGGCGTGCGACATAAAAAATTCGAGTTGCTTCTTTTGCGGCGTGCCCGAAAGCGTTACTGCTTTTCGTGTACCGGTATACTTTTTCTTTTTTCGCTTATTCGGCAAGCCGCATCATATCCTCATCCAAAACAATGCGAATGCTGTGCGCCGTGTTGTCGGCGCTTGCGTTGGACGAACGTCCCCAGCCGAAATTGTATTTCAAACTTCCCGCAGCCGCACTTGCCGACAGTGCCCCGATGAGCGCATTTTCCTCCGTGAAGGCTTCGATGCGCGACAACGCGCGTAAAATCAGCTTCCGATAGCGTTTGTTGTTCGCCATTTTTTCCCATTCGCCGCGCGTGATTTCCAAATAGCACAACAGTCCCGAAAGCGAGTACGGCTTTTTCAGCTTTTCTTCTTTTTTTCCGTTTTTGTCGGCGGACGCGGCATTGATCGAATCGCACAAGGCGAAATACTCATCGATTTTTTCCTGTAGGGTTTCCGCCGAAAGCATGGCTTTTCTTCCCATATTCGTTCCTCCCGTTCACGTTTTTGTATTTTTAAAATGAAGTCTGTACGAAGAATTCCTCGGCGTTTTCCGAAGCGTATTCTTCCCAACAGTCTCTGTGAATGCGATCTCCCGTATCGGAGACCGTCACAAATTCGTCTTTTTCGTCGATTCCGAAGCCGCATTGCGCACAGCGCTCCACCGCGCCGTGACGGAAAACGGTATAGACGCGATCGACGTAGGGGTCAAAGGATTCGTTTGTCACTGTATTTTCCTCCGGTATAGAACTTTTGTTCGATTTTTTGATTTGAAAAAAGCGGCGCAAAAGGTGCGCTGCATTTTTTTCGCGAACGAACTTTCGGCGCAAGCCGAAGATTATCTCCCGCGAGGGAGACTCATTGTCCCCACAGGGGCATCGGGCGCAAGCCCGATGTTCCCTGCGTGGACAAGATCATACCCGCTTCGCGATAATTGCTTCCGAGATGCATCCTTTGCATCTCGCTTGCACATATTATACCACAAAACCCCGATTTTGTCAACACTTTTTTCGAACAAAAGTTCTATTTTCTCGTGAAAGTCCAAAAACACTCCCTTTCGTTTTCGTATACCTGTACACTTCAATACTTCGTTTGTTCATCAACTCCGCTACCGTTTTTGTTCGATCAAAGCCGCAATCGCCCTCTCCGCGTCGGACACTTCCTTGTGAAACGCCGAGGCCGGTACACGAAGAGCCCCGCTTCCCAAAATGATCAATTGCTCCGAGCCGTCCGAAGTCGCTACGCGCACACGGTGCTTTTTCAACAGCTCATGACTCACTCGCTCGATATAGGTGTCTGCCGTCTCGGCTTCTTTGGTATACACCACGCTGATGTTTCGAAATTTCTCCACCTCGCCCGGATTCTTTTTGACTTTGTATGCGTCGAACACCAAAATGACCTCACAGTCGCTGTAGCCGCGATAACTGCACAACCGTCGGATCAACTCCTCCCGTGCCAGCTCAAGACTGTTCCCGGCAAGCTCTGCCAGCTCGTCCCATGCGAAAATGATGTTGTACCCGTCCACCAAAAGATACTCCGGTCCGACATACGTCGGCACGATCGGCGCGGTCGGCGCTTTTGCTTTTTTCTCCGAACAGCCCGTCACCGACGGATTGTATACAGGTCTATCAAAATCGCGCCGTTTGATCTTGCCGTAGGTGCGTTCGAAAATCGCCGTCAGCTCCTCGTCCGAAGCCGCACGAGCCAGATATGCCGCCGCACGCTGTTCGACCGTCCGCTCTTCGGGCTCGGCCGCCGTGCGCAGTACGCTTTCCACATGCATGTGCTCTTCCACCTCATACCAAGGCACAAGTACACCTGCGCCGTTCGCGCAAAAAATCGAATCCGCCGTATTTTCCACATCCGCATCCGGATCGTAGCCGATGGTGAAAACCACTTCTTCGGCGTTGTGACACACCTCGTATCCGGCAAACGACAGCGACAGCCGCCCCATGGCATGTGTGTAACCGGAGAGCACCGACGCGTAATTTCGTATTCTGTTCACCGGAGCCTTTCCGCGTAAGCGCGCTTCTTCCCCGTCCGCACTTTCCGGCGCGGAAAACTGCGCTCCCATAAGCGAAAGATCGCTCATGGCACGTCCGACGGCTTCGGTCGGCAGTGCCAACTCAAAGGCATACCACGGTTCCAACAGCACACACCCGGCGCGACGCAATCCGTGACGGACTGCGCGGTAAGTCGCTTCGCGAAAATCGCCGCCTTCGGTATGCTTTTTATGTGCCCGCCCTGCCACAAGTGTGATCTTAATATCGGTAAGCGGAGAATTTGTAAGTATACCGGTATACGTTTTTTCGTGCAGATGTGTTAAGATCAACCGCTGCCAATTCCGCGCCAGCTCGTTTTCCGGCACGTCCGTTTCAAAGCGCATTCCACTTCCGCGCTCCCCCGGCTCCAACATCAAATGAACCTCGCTGTAGTGTCTTAACGGCTCATAGTGCCCGACGCCCTCGGCCGAATCCGCGATCGTTTCACGGTACAGCACCCGTCCCTCTCGGAATTGCGGAACAAAACCGAAACGCTCGGTCATGAGACGTGTCAGGATCTCAAGCTGCACCTCGCCCATGACCGACACGCCGATCGCTTTTGTCTCCTTCTTTAAGGTAAACCGGTATACCGGCTCTTCTTCTTCCAAACGCTTGAGCGCAAAATAAACCGTGTGCGCATCCAAGCCCTCCGGCACGACCGTTTCATAAAACAAAACCGGCTCGGCCAAGGGTGCAAAGTCCGCCTTTTCGAAGCCCAGACCATCCCCGCAGGAGGTTTCGTTAAGTCCCGTCACGGCACAAACCGTCCCCGCTTCGGCCGCACCCACCGCCTCATAATGCGCACCGGAATACAAACGGATCTGCTCGACCTTTTCGCACCACGCTTTTCCCGACGCATTCACGCCGCTTATTTCATCCTTCACGCACAGTTGTCCGCCCGTGAGCTTTAAATGCGTCAACCGTTCGCCGCGTTCTCCGTAGGTGATCTTGTACACCCGCGCGCCGAAATCCGTCCCGTAATCCACCGACGGCGCCCAGCGGCGCAAGCCGTCCAAAAGCGCGTCCACGCCTCGTGTTTTGAGCGCCGAGCCGAAAAAGATCGGGAAAATACGCCTTCGGGCAAACGCGTCGGCAATGTCTTTGTCGGAAAGCGTCTGCCCCGCAAGGTACTTTTCGGCCAAATATTCATCGCATTCGGCTGTTTCATCGTTGTTTCCGATCGCATGTGCCGTAAGGCACGCATCCGACAGCATTCGGCGAAGGTCGGCCGCCAGCACCGCTTCCCCGGCATACGGCAGATCGGTCTTGTTGACAAAAATGTATACCGGTATACCGTGTCGTTCCAACAGCCGCCACAGCGTTTGCGTGTAGCCTCCCACACCGTCCGATGCACTGATGACCAAAATCGCCGCATCCAAAATGCATAACGTTCGCTCGGCCTCTGGGGAAAGATCCGAGTGTCCGGGCGTGTCGATCAACGTAAATTGCGTGTTCCCCACCGCAAAGCTTGCCTGTTTGGCAAAAACGGTGATCCCGCGCTCGCGTTCAACGGCAAAATTATCCAAAAAAGTATCCTTTTTGTCCACACGCCCCAAGGAGCGAAGCCGCCCGGACAAATATAAAAGCGCTTCGGAGAGCGTTGTCTTTCCCGCGTCCACATGTGCCAAAACACCGACCGTTATTTGTTTCATCGTCTGCTTCCTTTTTGCGATTTTTATGAAAAAAGCAAGCCAAGCCGGACTTCGACTCGGCTTAAATATCATGCTGCCAACTCATCATATTTATACTATATAAACACAGATTTGTCAAGGCTTTTTGCAAAAAAACGAACCGCGCCTGCACAAACCTGCCGTTGTTTTCCCTTTCGGCGCAGCTTCAGAAGACGATCATAAAAAGAACACGTTTGCATTATAAAATATTGCCAAATATGTGCCGCACCGCCGCAGCCTTTTTGGCAGGCGCCGCCATTGGAAATTTATGGTAAAACATTGACAAATTACACCGCTTATGCTATACTTATTATATTATAGTATAAATATGAAAGCAAGCACAAGTGAGTTTAAAACGACGGCAGGCAAAAACGCAAACACGGCCGGCTCTGTTACGCTGCTGCGCGGTATTGTCTCATTCAAGTCGTGCGATCGTGTGCGACTGTTTGCTGTCGGCAGTAAATGTGTACATTACGGGAGATACATAAAAATGGACATTAAACCTTTTGAGAACAAAGTTTGGCTCGCCACACCCACAATGCACGGCGATGAAATGAAATATGTGATGGAAGCATATGACACAAACTGGATGTCTACAGTCGGTGCAAACATCAATGAGGTGGAAAGACTTGCCGCCGAAAAAGCAGAGATGAAATACGCTGTCGGTCTTTCCTCCTGCACGGCGGCACTTCATTTGGCGGTCAAGCACGCAGGCGAAACGCTGTACGGCAAGCCGTCGATCAGCCACGGAGCGTTGGAAGGCAAACGCGTGTTTTGCTCGGATATGACCTTTGACGCCACGCTGAACCCCGTCGTTTACGAGGGCGGTATCCCTGTATTCATCGACACGGATGCGGATTCATGGAACATGGATCCCGCGGTGCTTGAAAAAGCCTTCGAAATGTATCCCGATGTAAAATTGGTGGTTTCCGCAGAGCTGTACGGCTTCCCCGGACGAATGGATCGGATTAAGGAAATTTGCGAAAAACACGGCGCTCTCCTCGTCGAGGACGCCGCCGAGGCGATGGGCGCAACAATCCGCGGCAAACAATGCGGTTCTTTCGGGGACTATTCCGCCATCAGCTACAACGGAAACAAGATCATCACCGGCTCGTCCGGCGGCTGCCTGTTGACCGACGATATCGAAGTGGCGAATAAGGCGCGCAAATGGTCTACGCAGGCAAGAGAAAACGCGCCGTGGTATCAGCACGAGGAGGTCGGCTACAACTACCGCATGAGCAACGTGATCGCGGGAGTCATTCGCGGTCAGTATCCGCATTTGGAAGAGCACATCGCGCAGAAAAAGGCGATCTACGAGCGTTACCGCGACGGGCTCTCCGATCTGCCGCTCACAATGAATCCCATTACCGACGGCACCGAGCCGAACTATTGGCTGTCGGCCGCGATCATCGACGAAGCGTATATGTGCAAGCAGGTCAGGGACGATTCCAAGGCGCTGTACACAAAAGAGCCGGGCAAGACCTGTCCGACGGAGATTCTCGAAACGCTGGCCGAATATAACGCCGAAGGCAGACCGATCTGGAAGCCCATGCATATGCAGCCGATGTACCGTATGCACGAGTTTGTGACCCGCGAAGGCAGCGGGCGCTGCCGAACCAATGCCTATATCGCCGGCGGCTGTGCGGATGTCGGCGCGGACATTTTCGAGCGCGGTCTGTGTCTGCCGAGCGACAACAAAATGACAAAAGAAGAGCAGGACGGCGTGATCGAGATCATCCGCAGCTGCTTTGATTGAGTACGAGGTTACATAATGTACGCAAGTTTTTTTAAAAGAGTGATCGATTTCGTTCTTTCGCTGACGGCACTCATCGTGCTTTTGCCTCTCTTGCTGCTGCTTTCCGCTGTCGGAGTGATCGCCATGCGCGGGAATCCGTTTTTCACGCAGCCGCGTCCCGGCAAAATCGACAAAAAAACCGACAAAGAGCGGATTTTCAAGCTGATCAAGTTCCGCACGATGAGCAACAAAAGGGATGATAACGGGAATCTCTTGCCCGACGAGGTGAGACTGAACCGATACGGAAAATTCTTACGCTCGACCTCGCTCGACGAGCTGCCCGAGTTAGTCAATATACTCAAGGGCGATATGGCGATCGTCGGCCCGCGTCCGCAATTGGTGCGCGATATGCTTTTCATGACGCCCGAGCAGCGCAGACGGCACACGGTCCGTTCGGGACTGACGGGACTTGCGCAGGTCAACGGCAGAAACAACATCACATGGGATCAAAAGCTCGCATACGATCTGCAATACATCGACAGCGGCATCACGCTTTTCGGCGATATAAAGATCATTCTCCAAACCGTCGGAAAGGTCTTGAAGCGCAGCGACACGGTGCGCGAAGGAACGGCGTCGGATACGGATCTCGGGGACTGGCTTTTGGCGGAAGGCAGAGTCGAAAAGTCGGAATATGACCGAACGCAGAACGAAGTCAAAGAATGGTTGAGGAAGTAAAAGCATGGAAAAATACAGTGTATTGATGTCTCTTTATGTTAAGGAAAAGCCGGAATACTTGCGTTTGGCTATCGAAAGTATGCTTAACCAAACGGTGATGCCGGACGAGCTGGTCCTTGTGGAAGACGGACCGTTGAACGACGGGCTGTATGCGGTCGTTTCGGAATATACGGAAAAATACCCCGAATTGTTCAAGATCGTCGTCAACGAGAAAAACATCGGCCTGGGATTGGCGCTGAACGAGGGATTGAAGGTTTGTAAAAACGAGCTTGTGGCTCGCATGGATACCGACGATATCTCCAAGCCCGAGCGCTGTGAAAAGCAGCTTCGCGTATTTGAAGCCAAGCCCGAACTCTCCATTGTCGGCTCCTTTGTCGATGAGTTTTATTCCACACCCGAAAAGGTCGTTTCCGTGCGCGCCGTTCCCGAAAAACATGAGGATATATATAATTTCGCGAAAAAACGCAGCGCCTTCAATCACCCGACCGTTATGTACAGAAAAAGCAAGGTACTTGAAAACGGCGGCTACTCCGATCTGAGACGAAATCAGGATGTCGATCTGTTCGGAAGAATGCTTTTTGCGGGCTGCAAAGCGGAAAATATAGGAGAATCGCTTTTGTTTTTCCGTTCGAACGATGACCTCGCCAAACGCCGAAAAAGTTGGGAAAACACCAAAAGCTACATAGACACGATCAAACGTTTTCGGAAAATGGGATATGCCGGCTTCGGAGACTATTTTCTGGTTGCCGTCGCACAAACGGGAATGTTCTTGATGCCGGTGAAAGTGCAGCACCTGATCTATAAAAGGTTCTTGAGGAGGCAATGATCGGCTGACATATATTTTGCACGGAGGGTATGCTTTAGATGAAAAAATGTATTTTTTACATAGGCGAATTTGATATGGTTAACGAGAATGTGCAAGCGCATCTCGTAAAAAATAACGGATGGATATTCTCTTCGTTGGGCTATCAGGTTATATTTATCGGCGTAAATCGAAATAAAACCTCGCTTTCCGTCTTGAACCGTATGCCGACCGCCATGATCGACGGGAACATGCCATATTACGAGCTGCCGAATACCTTCAACGTTTCGGGCGTTTTCCGTTGCAACCGTATCGGTCAATATATTATCGAGCTTTTGAACGAAAAAGAAAAAGAATACGATATACGGTATGTTATCACCTATCAAGCTCCCACCTATGCTTTTTCACTGAAACAAATCGCAAAATGGTGCAGAAAAAACAATGCGCATTACCTTGTCAATTGCGCCGATTTGCCGATTTTCGAATTGCAGTCTCCCCTCCGAAAAGCAGTCATGAAATCAAACTGGAATTATATGCACAATGTCAATCGCAAATATGCGGACGGCGTGATTGCCGTAAGCAGTTTCATCGAAGAGTTTTACAGAAAACCCGGAAGAGCGTCTGTTATCATTCCTCCGCTGTTTGACGATTCTCAGATCGATTCGAACGTATCGCCCAATAAAACGGCAACCTTTGTCTATGCGGGCACTCCCTTTAAATTGCTCGGCCGCGAAGCGGCACCGGAAGGAATGAAGGACAGATTGGACAAGGTCATCGATCTGTTTGCGGAGCTTTCGCATCGGGGAACCGATTATGTTTTTCATGTTGTCGGAATCGACAAAGAAGATTATATCGCAAGTGTTCCGCGTCATGCTCGATTTCTTTCGGAGGAAGACAGGATCCGTTTTCACGGTAAAAAATCACATACGGATACGCTCCGTATGATCGCACAGGCAGATTTTTCCATCAATTACAGAGACGAGAATTTAATGACGAAAGCCGGATTTTCAACAAAGATCGTCGAGAGCGTTTCCGTGGGAACACCGGTAATTATCAATGCCATAAGCGATACGTTCAACTATTTGAACGACGGAAGCGATGCTTTTAAATTAAGCGGCGATTCGGAAATCGATACAAGAAAGCTGATGACTCTTTGCGAGTTGACCCGAGAAGAACGAGTAAGCTTAAAACAGACGCTGTTGAAAAAGCGGATTTTCAGCAAAGAAGCATACCTGGATTCAATGGAGATGTTTTTGGATTCGTTGAATGAGGAGAAGCAGATATGACTCGGAATATGACAGGTTCTGTTTATGGTACTTCCCGTGAAGCATCCGCGGAAGTCGGAAAAAACACATTGCCGCAGGTATTATTGATACTGCTTGCTTTTTGCGAAAAAAACATCGTCAGATATGCATTGTATGCTTTATCCATGTTCCCGGTGATCGGCTTTTTGAGCGATTACGCTTTGGCATTTATGTATATCGCACTGATCTTAATGTGCATTAACAAGAAGACAAAAGTCGGCAGCTCCGAGCTGCTCGTTCCGTTATTTGTCACCACGGCGATCGCTTTCTCCTGCATTGTGTATCCGCAAAACACACAATACATACTGGACGAAAATAATTTTTGGAATACAATATTCCCGTGCCTTCGTTGGTTTATCGTGGGACTTGTCATCATTCCGGATAAAGAAATCATGGATTTGTTGGGAAAAGCATCCTGTATAGGCATTGTTGTGGAAACTGCGTATCTGCTGCTTTATATGATCCCCAACGGTTTGATTTTGAACGATGATATGAGCCGCGCGTATCAATTGCTGCCCAATATTATGATCGCTGTAACATATGCCTTTAACAGTAAAAAAATAACGGCTCTGATCGCTTCGGTCATCGGGCTGCTGTATATACTGTCATTGGGAACGCGCGGGCCTTTCATAATTCTTCTGGTGTATATTGTTCTGAAATATGTCAGAACGAGCGTCACAACAACCAAAAAGAAGATAGCGTTGGTTTTTAACGTTTCTTTGATCGGTTTTCTGCTTTCCGTACCCGTTATATACAACGCGATTCTGAACACACTTTATGATTTTTTGAAAAAGATGGGGTTGTCCACAAGAATCCTTGATTTCATGAATGAAGGAACAACCATCAGCTATACTTCGGGTCGCGATGATCTATACGAGACAGCCTTACGGAAAATAGCGGAAAGACCCCTTTGGGGATACGGCGTATACGGTGAATGGCAGTGGTTTAACTGGAATGTACATAACATGTATTTGGAGCTTTGGGTACACTTCGGCGTTATATTGGGAAGTATTCTGCTGATATGGGGTGTATGGCTGGTTGCAAAAGCCTATTTTAAAACGAATAACAGCTATGCCAAGGATATGATTCTGATTTATTCGTGTTTTGTTTTTTTGCGCGGCTTTTTCGGCGGGTCATATTTGATGTCCGGCGTATTTTTCCTGATCGGAGTTTGCATAAAAGAAAAAAAGCGCATCGGCAGACAAGTTTAAGTAGTTTTACTGTGTGGGAGGAGAAAGCATGATCAAACCGGCAATTGTCGCGGTGGGCTATAACAGACCCGATGGAATGAGACGGCTGTTGGACAGCATCGGGAAAGCCAAATTCGATGTATCGGATATTCCTCTGATCGTCAGCATTGACGAATCCGACCGAAGCGATGAGGTGGAGCAGGCAGCACAAAGCTTCAAATGGGAACACGGCTCTTTGGAGATCCGCCGTTTTCCGGAGCGTCAGGGGCTGCGAAAGCATATTGTGCAATGCGGTGATTACAGCGAAAAATACGGCGGCGTGATCATTCTTGAGGATGATCTGGTTGTGGCAGAGGATTTTTATACCTATACCTGCCAAGCACATGAAAAATACAGCGGCGATGAAAGGATATGCGGTGTTTCGTTATATTCGCATCAGGTGAACCAGTTTTCGCACATACCTTTTACTGTGGTGCAAAACGGCTTTGATGTTTATCTCGGTGACATGGTGGTCACATGGGGACAAAGCTGGACTTCATCACAATGGAAAAAATTCAAAGCCTGGTATTTTGATCACGAGGACAAGCTGCCGCCCCTGAACCCCAAAATGCCAAAGGATATTTCGTCTTGGACACGCAGCTGGGGACGATATTTCGCAAGCTATATTGTTGAGAATGGGCTCAGCTATATTTATCCGTATGTTTCCCGTACCACATGCTTCGCCGATTACGGCGAACACAATAAAGCCAAGACTCCCGTTACATTTGTTCAAGTGCCGTTGATGAACGGATGTCCGGGGCAATACCGATTCGGAGAATACGAGGAATTGGTACACTATGATGCCTTCCATGAGTTTGTCTTAGGAGAAAAACATTCTGTTTGTAATATCCCGGGCAACGAGATTTGTATGGATCTGAATCAACTGAAGACAGAGACTCTCGGCAAAAAATATGTCGTGACGGGCTCAAAACTGCCTTATCGAAAAATTGCATCCTTCGGCTTATCGTTACGGCCCATTTCCATGAATGTAACCGAAGAATTGCCCGGTGATCAAATACACTTGTACAAGCTGGATGACGGAACAGAGCTTATCCGTCCGTGGGGAAAACGAAGAGACGAGCTGAAATTGGACATCAGAAGAATAAAGTACGAATACAGAGACGCTGCCTGGCAAATACTTCTTTACTATGCACCGAGAGAATTTTTCATCCGAGTGAAAGACAAAATTCAAGAGAAGCGAAAAAAGAGGTAAAATCCAAAATGCTGAAAAAAATCATCAAAAAAATGCCGAACGTTTATGCTTACTGTCAACATTTGCAAAGACGGCAGGAGATCAAAAAAATAAACAGCAGAAAAAAACTTTCCCGGGACGCCCGGCTCGAGTTGGTTGAACAGACCTATCTTCGTCGTGTGGGGCACACCTTGAATTGGGATGAACTGCATACATACACGGAGAAAATGCAATGGGCAAAAATGTATGATCCCGATCCGCGCAAATCATCTTTGTCGGATAAATATGCCGTCAGAGCTTGGGTGGCCGATAAAATAGGAGAAGAACATCTCATTCCGCTGCTCGGAGTTTGGGATCGCTTCGATGAAATCGATTTTGACTCTTTACCGGATCAATTTGTATTGAAAACCAATAACGGAAGCGGTACGAACTTAATTGTAAAGGATAAATCCAAGCTGAACAAAAGAAGGGTTCGTCAATTGGTGCAAGACTGGCTCGATACGGATTTTGCCTATTACAACCCTTTTGAATTTCAGTATGCGGCCATTCCCCCCAAAATCATTGCCGAGAAATATATGACCGTCGATAAGGGAGATTTACCGGACTACAAATTCCTCTGCTTTAACGGAGAACCCATGTTTTGTTGGGTAGATATGAACCGTTACTCTGACCACAAGAGAAACATATATGACATGAATTGGCAGTTGCAGCCTTGGAACCAGTTCAATTACGGTAATTACGACGGGGAGATCCCCGAACCCGAGTGCTTTGATGAAATGAAACGAATCGTAAGCATATTGGCAGAGGGTTTTCCTCATGTGAGAGTTGATTTATACGATATTAACGGGAAAATATATTTCGGAGAGATGACCTTTACAAACGGCAGCGGATATGAAAAAATAGTTCCGGATACTGCCGATTTGATGCTGGGCGAGCTATGGCAGATCGATACAAGCAAAAAAGACAAGAGATATGCTTTGTAAATGCGTTAAGCGAAGCCTTTCGCTCCTGTTAAATGAGAGTTGAATATGAGTAAAGTTTTAGTTTTATCTTCTTACTACCTGGGAACGGCAACCGCCAACGGAATCTGCGCAAAGAATATTGCCCGGCAGTTAAAGCAAAACGGACACGAAGTGTTTGTTGTTTGCTATGACAAGGGCGAGGCGGAAGAAAACGTTTACACGGTCAGCTGTCCCGCCGCCGAACGGAAAAGAAGTCTTGTCACCAAGATATACGGCAGACTCCAAGCTGTGGTCACGCCGACCTTGAACCACAGTCTGATCCGTGAGTACACAACCGTGTCGCTGAATCTCTGCGAGGAAAAAGGAATCGACATTGTTGTGGGAATGTTTTTTCCGTTTGAAACGGCTCCCGTGTTGCAGGCGATCAAAAAACGCTTCCCCCGCATTCATACCGTGATCTATGAGCTGGATTCCGTCGGTGACGGTATCTTTTCCGGCTCCCGATATCAAGCTTTGGTCAATCACGCCATCGAACGCTGGAGCGGAAAGCAATATCGCTATGCGGATCGTGTGATCGTGATGGAAAGCCACGAGGATTACTGGAAAAAGACCTTCGGCAAAAAATACGGCGATAAGCTGATGCTTGCGGATATCCCGGTTCTGACGGAAAAGCCTTTGCCCCGGCTCGAAAAAAGCAAGGAAGAACCGATTTCCTTTCTGTACGGTGGCTTGATCGAACAGGCCTATCGCTCTCCGGATCATCTGTTGGACTTGTTTGAGGAATATTCCAAGACCGAGAAGGCGACCCTTGATTTCTTCAGCAAGGGAGACTGCGAAGAAAAAATCGCCGAGAGAGCGAAACGAGTGTCGGGCATCCGTCGGAACGGATACGTTTCCGAGACGGCTCTGAACGAAGCGATCGCAAAGGCGGATGTGTTGGTCAGCATCGGAAACCGCTTTTCGCGAAGCGTGCCGTCGAAATTGATCACCTATCTTTCTTACGGGAAGCCCGTGGTACATATTTCCTTGCAAAAGGACGATGTTTGCGCACACTATTTAGAAAAATATCCTTCGGGATTGGTGCTTTATTCGTGGGATCCCGTAAAGGAGAACGTCGAAAAATTAAGGCAATTTACAGAAGAAAATCGATACAATACAATCGACTTTACCGAGGTAGCCGCTGCTTTGGTCAAAAACGATCCCGCATACAGTGCGCACTTGATTGCCGATGTTAAATAATTCTGTGTAAAGCAAAGGAGCTTCTTTTGAATAATAATAAAAACGGTATATCGGCACTGATTTGGTCATCTGCCGACAAGGTGCTTACAAACGGTTTGGCCTTGTTCATCTCTATTTTGTTGGCTCGGATCATTGATCCGGCCGAATACGGAATCGTTGCAACCGCTTCGATTTTTACCGTGCTGTTGTCTCTGTTTGTGGAACCGGGAATGACAAGCGCCCTGATTCAAAAAAAGAATTGCGATTCATTGGATTATTCCACTATGCTCACATCCAATTTGGCAATAGGTGCCGGCTTATACGGACTGCTGTTCTTGTCGGCGGAAGCGATCGGTCAATGGTTTGAATTGCCGGTTTTGTCCTCCGTTCTCCGCGTTATGGGACTGCAAATTCTGATCGGAAGCATCAACTCGGTTCAAATCGCCTATGTACACAGAAACATGCTTTTTCGACGGTATTTCATTTGTTCCTTCACGTCGGTGTCGGTCGCTGCCGTTATCGCCATCGTAATGGCTTATCAAGGTTACGGTGTCTGGGCGCTGGTTGCATATAATCTGATCCGAACCTTTGTCAATACCGTTATGACATTTTTCCTGTTCCGCTGTCGTTTCGGATTTAAGTTTTCCAAGGAACGATTTATGATAATGTTCCCCTTTGCGGGTAAAATGCTGTTTGCGAAGTTTATCGACCAAGGGTATGTTGAGATAACACAAGCCATTATCAGTAAAGCGTTTTCTTCTGCGGAGCTTGCGTTTTACAACAAGGGAAAATCTTTTCCCGACTTATTGATCAGTAATCTGAATTCCGCACTCGGAAATGTCATGTTTCCCTTTTTTTCAAATTTGCAGGACGATTCGGAAAAACTGAAGTCCTCCTTGAGAGAATCCGTAAAAATGACGTCCTTTGTTTGTATGCCTGTGTTGGCAGGACTGATTGCCTGCGGAAATAATTTTATACGGGTTCTTCTCACGGACAAATGGTCGGAGAGTGTTCCGTTTCTTCAACTCTTTTGCTTTTACTACATATGGATACCGTTCAGCAATTTGATCTGGCAATCTCTGAAAGCGATGGGAAAGAGCAATGTGATCCTTAAGTTGGAGATCGTGAAAATGATTTTAAACATTTCCACACTGGTTTTCTTCCTTTGGCGGATCAAATCTCCTATCGCCGTGGCCATTTCGATTGCCGTTACGTATACGTTATCCTTCTTCGTTGAATGCTTCATGTCAACCCGACATTTGAATTATCATGCAAAAGAGATTTTTGCGGATTTCGTGCCGTCTTTCCTTGTTTCGGCCGGTATGTGCGTGTTTGTTTGGCAGATCGGGCACATTGTAAGCTCACCGTTGGGGGGATTGATACTGCAAGTTTGCTCCGGAGTTGTATTTTACATCGTTGCCGTGTCGGTATTACGCTTTCCTCAAGTCAAGAAACTCCTCTCTTTGCTGAAACACACAACCGAAAAATCGAATTGATTTCAAATATTTATATTAAAGGAGACCAACCATGTCATTATTCACAGACAAAACCCTCTTAATCACCGGCGGCACCGGCTCCTTCGGCAACGCCGTACTCAACCGTTTTCTGCGTACCGACATCGGCGAGATCCGTATTTTCTCCCGTGACGAAAAGAAGCAGGACGATATGCGTCACGAATTTCAGGCAAAGATGCCCGAGGTTGCCGACAAGATCCGTTTCTACATCGGTGATGTGCGCGACCTTGCGTCGGTGAAAAACGCTATGTACGGTGTCGATTACATCTTCCACGCGGCGGCTCTCAAACAGG
>CAZYFX010000012.1:0-25089 GCA_964646725.1 uncultured Oscillospiraceae bacterium | reverse complement strand
ATTATGAATTTGAAATTTACGAAAATGCACGGCTGCGGCAACGACTACATCTACTTCAACTGCTTTGAGCAGCCCGTAAAAGACCCCGAGGCTCTGTCCGAATGCATCTCCGACCGCCACTTCGGTGTTGGCGGCGACGGCATCGTGCTGATCTGTCCGTCGGAGGTTGCCGACGCGAAAATGCGCATGTTCAACTCAGACGGAAGCGAGGGAAAAATGTGCGGCAACGCCATTCGCTGTGTCGGAAAATATCTGTATGACAACGCTCTGTGCCGTAAAAATCCGCTGACGGTCGAGACGCTTTCCGGCATCAAAACCTTGCAGCTGCTTTTGGAAAAAAATCAAACCGTCGAGAGCGTGCGCGTCGATATGGGAAAGGCTGTTCTTGCCCCGCGCGACATCCCGGTGTCGCTCGACGGCGAGACGGCGATTGCACGTTCGGTCACCATTGACGGAGCACCGTACACGGTCACCTGTGTTTCCATGGGAAATCCGCATTGCGTGGTGTTTATCGATCAATCGGTGCGCGAATTTCCGGTCGAAAAGGTCGGCCCGACCTTTGAATTTGACCGGCTGTTTCCCGAGCGTGTCAATACGGAATTTGTCCGCGTGATCGACGAGCATACGCTCGAAATGCGTGTTTGGGAACGAGGAAGCGGCGAAACGATGGCCTGCGGAACGGGTGCTTGCGCGTCGGCGGTGGCGGCTTGCTTGAACGGCTATTGCCGCAAGGGCGAGGAGATCACGGTCAAGTTGCTCGGCGGCGAGCTTCGCATTTGCTATACCGATGAGTGCGTGACCATGACGGGGCCGGCACAGATTGCCTTTGTCGGCGAGCTTCCCGAGGATATTTCCGACCGACACCGCCTGATATGAATCAAACAATAGGGAGAAGCATGTTTATGAAAATCAATACCAATTATCTGTCCTTGAAAGAAAGCTATCTGTTTTCCGACATTGCCAAAAAGGTGTCGGCTTATACCGCCGCGCACCCCGAGGCTTCGGTCATCCGTTTGGGCATCGGCGACGTGACGTTGCCGCTTGCGCCTGCCGTTACGACGGCGCTGGAGGAAGCCGCGCGCGAAATGGGAAAAGCCGAGACGTTCCGCGGCTACGGTCCCGAACAGGGCTATGCGTTTTTGCGCGACGCCATTCGCGATTATTATGCCGCCAAACATGTGACCCTCGATTCGGACGAAGTTTTCGTATCGGACGGAGCTAAGAGTGATCTCGGAAACATCCTCGATCTGTTTGCGTCGGACAATACCGTTCTTGTGCCCGACCCGGTGTATCCGGTCTATGTGGACACCAACGTCATGGCCGGGCGAAGCATCGTGTATGCTCCCGCCAACGAAGAAAACGGCTTTTTGCCCATGCCCGACCCGTCGGTTCACGCCGATCTTATCTACATCTGCTCACCCAACAACCCGACCGGTGCGGTGTATACGCGCGCGCAGCTGACCGAATGGGTGAACTACGCGTTGGAGCAGCGGGCGATCATTCTGTTCGATGCGGCGTATGAAGCGTTTGTGCGCGATAAGGAACTGCCGACAAGCATTTATCAGATCGAAAACGCGCAAAAATGCGCCATCGAATTTTGCTCGTTCTCCAAAACCGCCGGCTTTACGGGGACACGTTGCGGCTATACCGTGGTGCCGAATGCACTCCTTGCCGACGGTGTTCGACTGAATAAGCTGTGGCTTCGCCGTCAGACCACGAAATTCAACGGCGTTCCGTATATCGTACAAAAGGGCGCGGCCGCTGTCTTTGCCCCCGAGGGGCAGAAGCAGATCCGCGAAAATCTCGATTACTACGCAGAAAATGCCCGACTTGTATCCGAGGCACTCACGAAAATGGATATCTGGCATACCGGCGGCAAGAATTCGCCGTATATCTGGCTCAAATGCCCGGACGGTAAAACGTCCTGGGAATACTTCGACTTCTTGCTCGACAAGGCTCATGTGGTGGGAACGCCCGGGGCGGGCTTCGGTCAAAACGGCGAGGGCTTCTTCCGTTTGACCGCCTTCAATTCGCGCGAAAACGTGTTGGAAGCCGTCGATCGCATCGTGAAAGCGGGACGTTAACGTCCGCAAAAATATAAGCGACACGCTTAGGAGGAAAAACGTATGAAACATGTACTTTTACCCGAAGCAAGCGACAAGCTGCGGTATTACCGCGCCAATCTGCATTGCCATTCCACCCTGTCGGACGGAAAAAAGACGCCCGAGGAACTGAAAAAGATTTACAAGGAAAACGGCTATTCGATTTTGGCGATTACCGATCATGATGTTTTTATCACGCACAACGATCTGACCGACGATGATTTTCTTATGCTCAACGGCTTTGAGTTTGAGATCAACGAGGAAAAGAAAGGTGACTTCAAGCATAAAAAATGCTGTCACCTCTGCTATGTGGCGCTCGACGAAGATATGAAGGAGTCGATTTGCTACCACCGCAGTGCGTATTTGTTCGGAAATGCCGTCAATCAGCGCGACAAGCTGATCATTGACGAGAGCAAGCCCGACTATGTGCGCTGTTATACGCCCGAGTGCATCAACGATATGATCCGAACGGGACGCGAGGCGGGATTTTTCGTTACCTACAATCATCCCGTCTGGAGCAAGGAGAGCTATCCCGAGTACAGCGCTTATACCGGCATGAACGCCATGGAGATTGTCAACTACGCCTGTTTGGTCGGTGGCTACGAGGACGACAACGGACAGGTCTATCGCGATATGCTGGAAAAGGGGGAGCGTCTGTTCTGCATCGCGGCGGATGACAACCATAACAGCGACGCCAATCTCGGACCGTATTGTGACTCCTTCGGCGGCTATATCATGGTTGCGGCAGAAAAGTTGGACTACAAAACCGTGGCGAAGGCACTCGAAAACGGATGCTTTTATGCCTCCTCCGGCACAAGCACCGAAAAAGGGCCGGAAATACGCGCCATGACGTTTGAGGACGGCTGTGTTACGGTCAAGACCTCTCCCGCCAAGCGGATTTCCATCCTGACCTACTCACGCAGTAACCGTGCCTTCAACGCTCCCGACGGCGAATATGTGACGGAAGCGACCTTTAAGGTTTCTCCCGACGAAGCGTGGTTCCGCGTTACGGTGTGTGATGAGCACGGACACAAGGCGTATTCGAATGCCTATTATCCGAAAGATTTGACCTAAAACAAGACAGAAGCCCCGACAAACGATGACGAACGCTTTGTCGGGGCTTTGTTTCGGAAAAACGCAAAAATGACGGCGGTTTGACCGAAAAATGATGTTTACACAAAATTTATAAACGTTCCATCAAATTTGCCTGTATTCCCATTCCGCTTTATGCTATCATGTAGTTGTGAGAATTTGAGAAAAAAGAGAGGAATTGCATATGGAACTGACAAATGTGCTTGCGTTGGTCGGTGGTCTTGCGCTCTTTCTGTTCGGTATGAACGTGATGGGCGAGGCGCTGGAAAAAAAGGCAGGAAGCCGTTTAAAAAGCTTGTTGGCGCGGCTGACCTCCAATAAGTTCAAGGGCTTTTTGCTGGGACTCGGCATTACGGCCGTGATCCAGTCCTCCTCGGCTACCACGGTCATGGTGGTCGGCTTTGTCAACTCCGGCGTCATGACACTCGGACAGGCGGTCGGCGTGATTCTGGGCGCCAATCTCGGTACGTCCGTGACCTCATGGATCCTCTCGCTTACCAATATTCAGAGCGAAAATGTCTTTATCAGTATGCTTCAGCCGGATCATTTTACCCCGGTTCTGGCGCTCATCGGTATCATTCTCTACATGTTCATTAAGGACAACAAGAAGAAAGATGTCGGTTTGATCTTGATCGGCTTTGCCGTCCTGATGTTCGGCATGGAAATGATGAGCGACGCGGTCGCTCCCTTAAAGGACAACGAAGCGTTCGTGCGCGTGTTGACCGTCTTTGATCAGCCGATTTTGGGAATGCTTGCCGGACTTGTCGTGACGGCGATCATTCAGTCCTCCTCCGCTTCGGTCGGTATTTTGCAGGCACTCACCGCGACCGGCGGCATCACCAACGGCACGGCGATCCCGATCATCATGGGTCAAAACATCGGTACCTGCGTCAGTGCGCTCATTTCCTCGGTCGGCGCCAACAAGAACGCCAAGCGCGCGGCGTTTGTTCATTTGTATTTCAACGTGATTGCCGCCTGTATTTTGCTTGCCGTGTTTTACGGTATCAAGGCGCTTGTTCCGCTCGAACAGTTGTCCGAACCGGCTTCGGCGCTCAGCGTGGCCGTGATACATACGGTGTTCAAGCTCATTGCGCTTGCCATGCTTATGCCGTTCACCAAACAGCTCGAAAAGCTGGCGTGCCTTACGGTGCGTGATGACGATCACAAGGAAAAGGACGAGCTTCTCGACGAGCGTCTTCTCATTACGCCGCCGGTCGCTATCGGCCGTGCCCGCGACGTCGAAAAGCAGATGGCCGAGGAAGCCGGACGTGCGCTCAATATGGCATTCGATATGATCCGTGACGGCTATTCGGAGAAAGCCGAAAAAGAGGTGCGCGAATCGGAAGCGCACGGCGATATGTATGAGGATAAGCTCGGTACTTACCTTGTCAAAATCAGCGGCTGCAGCCTGACCGATCACGACAGTTTGGAAGTTTCGAAGTTGCTCCACATCATCGGCGACCTGGAGCGTCTGTCCGACCACGCGGTCAATATCGCCAAATCCATGGCGGAAATGCATGACAAAGAATTTGCTTTTTCCGAAAACGCACGCAAGGAGCTGGAAACGATTTGCAGCGCCGAGCGTGAGATCATTTGGCTGACGGTTTCGGCACTTTCCGACGACAACATGCAGAATGCGGAGTTGGTCGAGCCGCTTGAGCAGGTCATCGACAGTCTGAAGGCGCGTATTAAGTCCAAACACATTGAGCGTCTGCAAAAGAGCGAATGCACCATCGAACTGGGCTTTGTGCTGTCGGATTTGCTGACAAATCTGGAGCGTATTTCCGACCACTGCTCCAATATCGCGGGCTGTATCATCGAGATTGCTCATCACAGCTTGGATATGCATGAATACTTGAGCCACATCAAAAAGGATGACGCCGCCTTTAAGGAGCATTACGACATGTACTTAAAGAAGTATGCGTTGGCTGAAAACTGATTTTTGAAACGAGGAAATTGTGAAATGTCCGTCGAAATCCGCAAAACCGCCGTGAGCGATCTGCCTGCCGTCATGCGTCTTTTCGAACAGGCGCGAAGCACCATGGCAACACTCGGAATCGACCAATGGCAAAACGGCTACCCTTTTCGCGCGGATATCGAACGCGATATTGCCGCAGGGGAGAGCTATGTGGTCGTGAAGGACGGTGAGATCGTCGCGACCTTCATGCTCATGGAGCGCCCCGAACCGTCGTATGCGTCCATCGAGGGCGCGTGGCGAAATGCACCCGAAAAGCCTTATGCCGCCGTGCATCGCGTTACCGTTTCGCCCGACTGCCGTTCTTCGCGCAAGAGCGAAACGACGGGAAAACCGTTATCGGCCGTGATCATGGACTTCGTCAAGGAAAAGACAAAAGCGGACGGGTTTACGGGCGGTATTCGCATCGATACGCACAAGGGAAACATTCCCATGCGCAAAATGCTGGAAAAACAGGACTTTGTGTATTGCGGCGTGATCTGCTTAAAATGTCCCGGACAGGCCGAGGACGGGCATGAGCGCGTGGCGTACCAGTATTTGCCGTAAATGCCTATATATTAAAAGGAAGAATTCTTTGACCTGCCGTGCATTGTTTATTTCGGCAGGTCAATGTCGTTATCGCGAAGAACTGAAAATGTTTAAGAAATCCTTAAGTGACTTGAGAGTGCGGAACATTCGGAACGGACAAAACGTCGAATAAATACAGCGACGACGAAAGCGAACGGGTCGATATTTTTTCGAAAAAAACGATGTTTTCTATGCAAAAAGTATTGACAAAAAAGCATTCGAAGTGTATAATAACAAGTGTATAGGTATACGGTCGCCGCATGCCTTGCAACGGTCGGATATGACAGATAAAGGAGGTCGGGTATGGAGAAGAAAAGTCAACGCTCCGGACGGGGAAAAATCATTGCATGTGTATTGCTTTTCTTAGCAGTGGTGATACTTATCGTTCTCTTTTTGAATCGTGATAATATAAAAGCGCTCTATCGAGGTTTGACTACCGATGTCGGTAATATCGGCGAAATGATGGAGCAGAATAACAACGAAACAAAGGATGCCTTGGCGCAGGTCGGGATTGATGTGTCCGACGAGGAGTTTTCCAAGATCAACAGCGGAGAATTGTCGGCCGAGGAAATCGCGGAACTGCTGTATAATCGCTTGAGCGCGGGCGAAGATCTGACCGATGCGGAAGAAAAAGAAGCTTCCGATGCTTCGTCCGAAAGCGGCACATCCGATTCGGAAAATCGTTCGGATACCGTCGGGTCGGATGAGCAAGCATCGGGAGAAGCTACTTCCGACACATCGGACAGCCACGAAGAATCGAGCAAAACAAAAGACGCACAAAACGGCGATATGCCCGATAATTCAAACAAAGGTGAAAAATCGGACAAGGCCGATAAGAGCGGAAAGACCGATAAAGCGGATCAGCCGAATCCGAACGAAAAGAACAGCGGAACGGACGGCTCCGAAAGCAAGACAGCTTCCGATAAAGTATCCGGCGTAACGAACGGCAAGAATGATACCGCGGACAAAAAAGGAACGTCCAAAACGGATGCAAAGCCGATGAGTACGTCCTCTTCTCCGTCCGTCGGAAATGCTTCTTCCGGTAATGCAAACGCAAAACCGAACGAGTCTTCGGACTCTTCACAAAAGCCTTCCGGCACGAACGCCTCCTCCGGCAAGACATCTTCGAACGGTGTCACCGATGAGGAATATAACCGCAAGGTGGCTGAGCTTGTGGCACAGATCTATGTGATCAAATCCGATTTTATGTCGCAGCTTTCCTCTTTCGAAAGCAATATCATCAATGCCTACAAGGCTCTTCCCGAGGAGCAGCGGACCACCGCGACAAAAGCACGCATCGTTTCCGAAAACATGGGATATGTGGCGGGCTTGGAAGCGCAGTGCGATGCGCAGGTAAGCGCTGTTACCTCCGAACTTTCCGCTTTTTTGATTTCGTGCGGAAAGGATACCTCGCTGGTTAATTCCATTCAAGCGGCTTATGCGAATGAAAAGGAATTGAAAAAGGCTTATTACATCAGTTTATACAAATAAAAAGATAAACAATACAGGAAGGAAGGAACCCCAATGAAAAAATTCAAACGCGCGATCGCGGCCCTGCTTGTCTTTCTTATGGTCATGCAGCCGGCAGCTTTTGCGGCAAGCGTAACCGATTTCCTTGATTTTCCGCAGGACTGGTCTAAGGAAGCCATGACCGCCGCCGTGGAAAACGGATTGTATATCGGTAACGAAAACAAGCTCATCCAGCCCGGAAAATCTCTTACCCGTGCCGAGCTTGCCGCCTTTGTCACCCGTGCCTTCGGCGCGACGCAAAAAGCGGACATCTCCATGCTCACCGATGTTTCGCCCGACGACTGGTTCTATGAAGAAGTCGCAAAGGCGTACCGAATGGGCGCACTTACCGGAACGAGCGACACCACGTTCAGCCCGAATGCCTACATAACCCGTGAGCAGGTGTTCTTGGCCATTGCCAGAATTTTGTGCATTTCCGGCACCGACGAATCGGTTCTTGACCGTTTCACCGATGCTTCCGATATCAGCACATGGGCTAAGAACGGTATCATCGGTTTGGTTGAAAACGGATATGTGAGCGGTTATCCGAACGGTTCCTTCCGTCCGAAGGATAATATTTCCCGTGCCGAATTGGCGCAGGTATTCCACAACATCTTCAAGACCTATATTGATTATGCCGGCTATTATTCCGGGAACGTGGTTGCGCGCGATGGTTCGATCATGGTTCGCGTCCCGGGTGTGCATCTTGAAAATGCCACTGTCAACGGGGACGTTGTGATCGCGGACGGCGTTGCGGATGGCGATTTCAACATCACCACCGTGACGGTCAACGGTCGTGTGCTCGCGCGCGGCGGTGAAGGCTGGGTAACCTTTAAGGATGTTACCATGAACGGCTCCGTCGTTGTATACGACAACAACGGAACGGTCAACTTCCGCAACTATCGCACCGATGCGCCCTTTAAGAATCTGGAGGAGCTTACTCCCGCCACCTTCTTAACCAAGCCTGCGACCGGTACGACCGGCGGCGGCACATCTTCCACAAGTGCGACCTACCTGACGGTTCGCTTCTATGAGGAGGACGGATCGCTCTGGACTACGCAAAAGGTACGTCGCGGTAAATATGCGGAAGAACCGTCCGATGCTCCCGAAAAAGAAGGCTACACTTTCCTGTATTGGTCTACCGAGAAGAAGACGACGGGCGTCGAAAGACCGGAATTCGATTTTGAAAACACGGCGATTCGCAAGGTGACGAACCTGTACCCGGTCTATGCGAAGAATCCGATCGTTACGACCTATGATAAGGACGGAAATGTGATCGGCACGTTGGAGGTCGTTTACAACACCGCCGTTTCCGCAGACGAACTGGAATATCCTTCTGTGACCGGTTATACCTTCGCACATTGGTCCGAGGATGAAAACGGCGAAACCGCGTTTGACTTTGATTCGAAGCTTACGAAAGATATCGACCTGTATGCTGTTTATTCGATCAATACCTACACCGTTACCTTTTACAACGGTGAGGAAACCTTCCGTACCGAAAAGGTCAACTACAACGGTAAAGTAACCGAGCCGAGTGATCCGACCATGGACGGAAGAACGTTTAAGTACTGGACGACCGAGCCCGACGGCGATGAACCGTTTGATTTCAATACGGCTATCACGAGTAACCTTTCGCTGTATGCCAAGTATGATATCAATTACTATACGGTTATCTTCGAAAACGAAGATGGTAGCGAATACGCAAAGTATACGGATGTTGCTTACGGTACAGCGATCGAGGCACCGAGCGCAGACCCCGAAACGTCGGACGATACCAAGCACTTTGCATATTGGGTGATTAAGGGAACCAATGTGCAGCCGGCATTCCCGTATACGGTTTCGGAGGATGTAACCTTCGCACCGGTCTTCACGGATAAGGCTGTATTCACGGTTACTTTGAAGATCGCCGACAAAGAGGACAGAACTTTAAAGATCATTGACGGTCATGCGTTGACTGACCTTCCCGAGCTTACCGCTCCGACCGATTTTGACGGCAAGCGATATACCTTCGAAGGCTGGTTTACGGAAGAAAACGGCGGCGGTACTCAAATCAATGCTACCTATGTTCCGACCGACGACATGATTCTGTATGCATACTTGAAGGATGTATACTATTCCGTAACGTTTGAAAACGGCGAGACGGAGACATTTGAAAATAAGCTTTATAATGATACGATCACCGTACCGGAATTTGTCGGAACCGTTCCTGCGGGACAGCACTTCAAGCAGTGGAAGTCCGAGGACGGAACGATAACCGTGAAGCCGGGCGATGAGTACACCGTGACCGCAGACATCACGTTCGTTCCCGAGTTTGAAGACGATGCAGCTCCTGTTGTCACCTATACCGTAAAGTTTACCGACGGTGAAACACCGAGCTTCACCAAGGAAGCGAACGAAAAGATCACCGTACCGGAATTTGTCGGAACCGCCCCCGAAGGACAGCACTTCAAGCAGTGGAAGTCCGAGGATGGAACGGTAACCGTAAAGCCGGGCGATGAGTACACCGTGACCGCAGACATTACATTCAATGCGGAATTTGAAGCAAACCCGACCGAAAAACTCAAAGTCAATTTCTACACCGAACCGGGTACGCTCGACACCACCGTCGAGGTCGAGTACAACACGCTCATTGACACGGCAGAGATTCCCACATTGGACAGCGAAGACGGCTATGTGCTGGATGAAAACGTTTCGGGCATTTATGCAAACGCTCCCTACAAGCGCGATCATTCGGTCGAATGGAGCTGGTGGACTGTTTCGGGCAACGAATGGGTCGAATACGATCCGACCAAGCCCGTTACCGAAGATCTGGATGTCTACCGTAACAGCAAGAATCTGAAGCTTTCTGTTGTGATGCCGAAGAAGATTTACGCCAAGGGCGAAGTTCCGCTCAGCATGATCTACAACAGCTCGGTTCGCGCTATGGATACGCTTAAGGATGCGCTCTATGTGAACAGCCCTGCGGTTCACTCGGCGATGGATTCCATGGAGGCAAAGCTTCTCGGAAAGCTCGAAGGCCGTGTGATCGACAACGCGACGAACAAGAACATCCTCAACATTCATCGCCATGTCAAGCTCGTGGATGTTCTCGGCGAAAAGAACATCCGCACCATCATCGGCAAGGTCGTGGATGACAGCGTGGACAGAAGCGAAGCGGAGGATTACATTACCGATTACCTTTTGGGTTATGAAGGCAAAACCACGGACGAAAAAACTTTGGTCGTGGATGAAATTGCCAAGGCTATGAAGCATATTTTGGCGGGAAGCAATGCCGATGCTTTCAGAAACGCTGTTGATCTCATCTTTGAACCTACGGTGGGTTCGTGTATTGTCGGAAACACAGTGGATAAGGACGATTTAGGTTTATTCTTTACAAGCTCTTGGGCATCCGAACGTGCGGCTTTCGCTAACGAGCTCTACAAGTATATGGATTCCGACGAACTTATGGCTCTTTCGGGCGCTCTGGGTCAGAAAACGGCCGACGAACGCACGAAAGAAGTTGAAGCTTTTATCCAAGAGCTTTGCAACAACGATACGGCCGCTGTGACGAAGGACAATCTGTTCCTGTACGAGCCGATCTACGACATGCTCAAGACGCACGGCTGGGACTTCTTCGAAGCCAAGCTTCCCGAAAAGGTGAAGGAGATTCTGCCCGTTTCCAAGCTCAAGGAGCTGTACGAGCGTCACTACACGCCGTATTTGAACGCCATGAAGGACGCTATGGATGGAGCCGAAAACGGTACGGTGGGTTCGATCGAAACCGGTATCACCATTGAGCTCAATCCCGTTTCCGATCTCATGGAACCGATGTTTGACTTTATCAAAGACGTTAAGGCGCGCGCGGAAGCAAAGGCCGACGCTTCGGAAAGAGAAAAACTCGAGAAATTCTATCCGTACTACAAGAACAATCCGTTTATCAAGGAGTATGAAAGCTTCTTGACCGTCGATAAGTGGTTGAACGGCTCAGCAAACGACTACACCGAAACGCTCAGCGGCTACAGCTTGAAGAATTTCAGTGATTACTACGATATTCTTTACGCGCTCACCGCCATTTCGGATGACGCTATGCAGTGGTTCTACGTGGAAGAAAATGTTCCGACAACGGATCGCAGCACGGTTCTGGATGCGGCCGGCGATTATCTCTTAGATGCGGCCAACATCATCAACAACCATGTGGTCGATTTTGCCGTCAACGGTATTCCCACGACCCTGAAGGAATTCTGCGAGAGCATCGAGACCGACCCCGAGCTTCTTGCTTATCTGAAGAAGTTCGGCGTGGATGCATACCTGACCAAGCTTGAGGACAACGCAACCGCCGGTAAGGTTTACGCGACGGCCGAGGAAAAGGTCTATGCACGTTTCGGCGCCCGCATTGACGCCTTGCTCGACAAGTATGCCTCCTCCAAGCTCAATCGCACCTACACCGATGAGGATTATGAAAAGATCAAGGATCTTCTGTATGGTCTCTTCACCGAAAATGAAGCAGACATCTATACGGTGGATACGCTCTTTGATGAGTATTTAAACAAGTATTTCGATAAGTTTATGGTTAACGAGAACTCCGCTTCCTTCGAAAAGGGCGAGGAGGGTGACGAGAATCATATCAAGCTTGTCATTGAAAGAGAAATGTTCTACAAAGTCGATGAAGTTTTGACTTCTGCCGACTGATAAAGGTATGCTTGCTGTGGCAGACAGGAAACTGTCTGCCACACTTCATAAATAAACAAAAAGAGGTAGCTTATGAAAAACAACAGAAAAGCTGTTTTGCTTCTTGCGGCACTTCTCACTGCTTCTTCGTTGTCCATGTCCGCTTCGGCACAAAATGAGGCCGTGCCGATTTCCGCTCCGACCGCCTCCGCGCCGGTCAGTTTGGCCGAAACGGTTGCGACGGACGTTCATTTCAGCGACATTGCCGATGACGCACCGTACAAAGAAGCGGTGTACAAGTTGGTCGGAAACGGCGTATTAAACGGATATCCGGATAACACCTTCCGTCCGAACGGCAATTTGACCCGTGCCGAGATGTGCAAAATGATCAATCTGACCTTTGGGTACACCGATACGACGGGCGTTGAGCTGTTCCCCGATCTGGATCCTAACGAGTGGTATGTGCCGTACATTTTGGCGGCGCGCAAGGCGGGATATGTGATCGGCGATGATTTCGGAAATTTCCGTCCCGACGACAACATCAGCCGCGAAGAGGTATGCACCATTCTTTACCGCATTATCGGCCCGTATGAGCTTTTGCAAGTTCCCGCTGTTGCCGACACGGTGTCCGATTGGGCGCAAACTGCGGTCACAGCCATCCTGAAGGGCGGCGTCATGCAGTTGGAGGAGGGGAATACCTTCCGCGCAACCGAGCCGATCCGTCGCTTTGAATTGGCGGAAGCCGTTGCGCCGTATTCCGTAAAGCCTGCCGTCGTTCGATGCACCGTCACGTTTGTGGACGGCGAGAGCGTCACGACCGAACAGGTCGAGATCGGAAAGGCGTTGACCGAGTTCCCGAACGGGGTAAATGCGCCCGATGGTTATGAGTTTGCGGGCTGGTCGTTTGAAAGCGACGCAACCGATGCTGCTTATCTTGCGACCGATCACTTATTCATGCGGGATGAAACCGTGTATGCGATCTATCGTCGCAAGATGTATACCGTTCGGTTTATGATTGACAACACGCTTCTTGTTTCGACTCAAAGTGTGCTCTACGGTGAATATCCCGAATTGCCCTACGAGCCGAGCAAGACCGGGTACACCTTTAAGGGGTGGTCGGTGGATGGCACAAACGTCATTGATGCCGAAAACTACGAGATCAGCGAAGCAGTCGTGTTCAATGCTGTATTTGTGAAGCAATCCGGAACCGGCGGCAGTACCGGCGGCAGTACCGGCGGCAGTGGAGGAAGCACCGGCGGCAGTACAGGAGGAAGCACCGGCGGCAGTACCGGTGGCAATACCGGAGAAGAGACCGGCGGTAACACAGGCGAAGAGACCGGTGGCAACACAGGCGAAGAGACCGGTGGCAACACAGGTGGCAATACCGGTGGTGACAGTGGCAAAGATGACGATAAAAAGGACGATAAAAAGGACGATAAAGACGAGGACAAAGACGATGAGCCTGTCGTTACCGTCTACTACACAGTTAAGTTCAAGTCCGACGGCAGCGAGCACGACAAGCAAAAGGTAGAAAGTGGCGATTATGCCGAGCTTCCCGACGAACCGAGGGTCAGCGGCAAAAAGTTCGAGTATTGGTCTTTGCGGGAGGATGGAAGCGCTGTGGATGTCGAGAGCCTCCCGATCACCGAGAACACTGTGTTTTATGCCGTCTTTTCGGTCGATACCACCAATCCGAATGATCCGCAGATTTTAGCTACTATTGAATCGGCTTATCCGAAGATAAAGAAAACTTCTTTGCCGACTGCCGAACAGCGCAAGGCACGAAACAAGATCGCGTCTACCATGCAGTCTGTTTTGGAAGACGGCTACGCCGGAGAAAAGATCGATTCGGATTACGTTAAGGAGTTTTATGCCGAAGCGATCGGAGAAGTCGAATCACTTTTAAGAGCGATGAGCGATACGGATCAGAATGAATTCATCGTTAAGATCCGAAACAAGCTCACCGATGCGGAAGTGGAGATCCTGGTAGATTATTTCTTAGACGAAGACACCAAGAAAATGATCGAGAAGTATTTATAATTGAATTCTGAGATCCCGCCTTCTTAAGTGCATGCTTGGATTTAAAATTCCCGTGGGAGTGCGTACTTCCACGGGAATTTTAACATGTCGTGCTTATTTTTGGCGAGGCATGTTTCAAGTGCTGCTGTGTCCGAAGGAATAAAACAACATCCCGAAACGGATAGAAGTCTATCGGTTATCGGGATGCTTCCTTTTGATTTGAAGTTGTTATTTGCGTAAGGCAGTATGCGAAACCTGTTTATCGGTCAACCGACAAAATCCTCTGTATAATAGCAATACTCACCATAGCCGCCGCCAACACCGAGGCTTGTCACGCCGGTACGCAGGATATTGTTCCGATGTCCGCCCGAATTGACCCAGCTGTTGTGCGCCGCAATGCCGTTTCGGCGTCCGGAGAGAATGTTTTCTCCGCAGGTTCGGAACGATACACCCTGTGCCTTCAAGCGGTCGGAAGGCATGCGTCCGTCATTGCTTTGGTGCGAGAAATAGTCGTTTACGGCCATGTCCTCACTGTGCAGCCGTGCGGCGGCTGCGGCTTTTTCGTTCCAGCTCAGAACGTTTAATCCGTGATACACGCGAAAAGCGTTGACCATATGGAAATTGACCTTGCATTCACCGGCTAACTGCTCTGCACTCGGATTTTCGTCGGGATAAAGGGAGAGCGAGGGCGCGGTGATCAAGATCGTATGCAATATGTCGTTGTCGTTCGAGTCGGTGTAACCGGTGACGTGGGCCGTCTCGGTGTTGGCAAAGGAGTAACGCGTCGCACCGATCTTCGCTCCGCAGCAGCTTGCGTTTTTGGCGTTGGAGCACAGAGCGACCACGGTTCCGTTTTGAATGCCCGCCAGAAAATAGTTTTCGTAGGTATCGGTTCCGAAAACATACCAGGTAAGGCCGGCGGTCGTGGAGGTCAGACGCTCATCGGGTTGCCCGGCTACAGCCAACAGTGCGCTTTCGCTCATGCCGACGGCATAGGAGTGTTCGCCGACGCACAGTGCTTCGCCGGACGAGACGGTGACCGTTTGTTCTTCGTCCTCCGTCGGAGTCGGAAGCGTTTCATCGCGGCCGACTGTCGGCGTGTCTTGTGCGGTGTTTGCATTCATGACGGTATAAACGAGCACGGCCACATCCCCGCGCGTGATGGATTCGCCCACATGACCGATCAGACGGTCGGTGTAGCCTGCCGTTTCGGCATGGCTTAAATACGGTGCCGCCCAGTCGTCGCCGTCGGCCTCCAAGGCGCCGACTTGCATTGAAACGACTAACTTAACGGCTTCTTCATACAGAATGTTGCTTTCCGGACGAAACGAGCCGTCCTCATAGCCGTTTATGATTTCAAACGCGCTTAAAATATTGACGTAGCCGTTGGCCCAGTGCCAAGGCCCCATGTCGGAAAAGAGCGTGTACTCGTTTCCGAGCGCGGCATATTCGCTCAAAACAGTCGCACGGCAAAGTATGGCGGCGGCTTCCGCGCGAGTGATCGGAAGTGAGGCCGCGAAAGAACCGTCCTCGTAGCCGGATACGACGCCGAGCGAATACAGCGCTTCGGCGGCTTCGGCATAGTATTCGGTTCCGTTTACATCCGGAAAGGCAGAAGCGGAGGCAGAAAAGAGCATAAGTGCGGTAATCAGAAGTGCCGATAATACGAGCGCGGTGATCTTTCCTTTTTTCACGGTCGGTTTATCCTTTCAAATGTTTTTAAACAGACGGTCAGTCCTCGACGCGCGAACCGAGAATTTCCACGTTTTCGCGGTAAAACCGTTCGTAGCGTCCTTCGTCGAGCGCGGCACGGATGCGTTCCATGAGTGTGTTGTAAAAATACAGATTGTGTAAAACGCACAAGCGCATACCCAAAAGCTCACGCGCCTTGAACAGGTGGCGGATGTACGCGCGCGAATAGCTGCGGCAGGCGGGACAGTCACAGCCTTCCTCAATGGGACGCGGGTCGCGCTCATACTTGTTGTTGTTGAGATTGATGAGCCCCTTGGAAGTAAACAGATTGCCGTGACGTGCGTTTCGGCTGGGCATAACGCAGTCGAAGAAATCTACGCCGCGTCTCACGGCCTCCAAAATATTGACAGGTGTTCCAACGCCCATCAGATAGCGCGGCTTGTTTTCGGGCATGAACGGTTCGACGTCCTCAATGATGGAGTACATGACCTCGGCGGGTTCACCGACAGCCAAACCGCCGATTGCGTAGCCGTCCAAATCCAGTTCGGCAATTTCCTTCATATGGTCGGTGCGCAGATCGGAGAAGGTGCAGCCCTGATTGATACCGAACAGCATTTGCTTCGGGTTGACCGTGTCGGGAAGCGCGTTGTTTTTGGCCATTTCTTCCTTGCAGATGTGTAACCACCGCGTCGTGCGCGCACAGGCCGCCTTGGAGTAGCTGTGCTCGGCCGGGTTGGCCACGCATTCGTCAAACGCCATGGCAATGGTCGAACCGAGGTTGGATTGAATTTTCATGCTTTCCTTCGGCCCCATGAAGATGCGCTTTCCGTCCATGTGCGACGCGAACAGCACACCCTCCTCGCTGATTTTGCGTAACACGGCCAGCGAAAAGACCTGGAAGCCGCCGCTGTCGGTCAGCACCGGCCCCTGCCAGTTGAAAAACTTATGCAGTCCGCCCAGTTCCTTGATCACATCGTCACCCGGACGTACATGCAAATGATAGGTATTGGACAGCTCGACCTGACATTTAATCTGCTTTAAGTCGTCCGTGCTGACCGCTCCCTTAATGGCGGCCGATGTGCCGACGTTCATAAAGACGGGGGTTTCGATCACACCGTGCGGCGTGATAAAGCGACCGCGTCGGGCGGCATTTTCTTTTTTCAATAAAATAAACATGGATTATGTCCTTCCAAACATTTTTTCTAAGCGTTCTTTGGTATATTCGACCAAAACCGGCCGTCCGTGCGGGCAGTAGAGTACCGCGTCGTTGGTAAAGATTTCTTCGCAGATACGGCGGTTGTCCGATTCGGTGAAGGTGTTCCCCGCCTTGATGGCGGCTTTGCAGGCGGCGGTATACAGCGCACGGTCGAAAATCTCACCGGCGCTTTTGGTGTTTCCCTCGGCCAATTTCCCCGCCAAAAAGGTGAATACGTCGGCAATGTCGCTTTTTTCGATGCGCGTCGGCGCAGAGCGGACAAGATAAGTGTCCGAACCGAATTCTTCGAAATCAAACCCGATGGTGTGAAAATAGGAGGCATTGACGCTTACCGCGTCGAACTCCTTGGGGGTCAGGGTGACGGATACGGGCTCAAGCAAATATTGCGCGTCGTTGGTATCGGCGGCATGCTTGATACGTTCGTAAATGATGCGCTCGTGCGCGGCGTGCTTGTCGATGAGATACATGCTTCCGGTGTATTCGGCGATGAGATAGGTATTGAATACTTCGCCGATGTAAACGGCGCGCGCCAATTCGTGCTTGCGCACAAGATTTTCTTGTGTGTAGACGGTCTGCCGTTCGGGTGTGTGCCGTATCGGCTCGGTGAACGGCGGCTTTTCTTCGGCACGGTGCGACCCGTCCGAAGGCACTGCACGGTTTTCGTCCGACGGACGGTCAAAAGGATTGCCGTTCTCGGGCGCAAGCGTTGCCTGCGGGATCTTTTTCTCATATGAGTCGGACGGTGCGACTTCGGCTGTGACCGACGCGGCCGCTTTGTCGGATGACGGCGTGAGCGGTGTTTCGGCTCTTAGGACGGGTTCGCTCCGTGCATCGCTCGACGGCGTGTGCGGCTGTGTTTGCCGCAAAAGTGCTTCGCGGTCGTTTGGCAGGTGCGTGATGAGATTTTCGGTCAACGGTTCCGTGCTCGGCACTTTCGGAGTCGGAGGTGCGGGAGGTAAGGGAGGTGTCGGTGGCACAGAAGGTGCAGGGGGAATCGGCGGCATCGGCGGCACAGGTGGTTCGGGAGGTACAGGGGGAGCTGGCGGCGCAACAGCTATTTCATCTTCTGCCGAACCGAACATAAACGATATGCCGCGCGAGAGGGCGTTTTTGACAGCGAAATACAGTGTATCGAAAACGATGCGTTCGTCGGAAAATTTGATTTCGAGCTTGGCGGGATGAATGTTGACATCCACAAGTCTTAAATCCAGCTCGACGAACAGGACGCATGACGGAAATTTTCCGACCGGGCAGAAGCCGCGAAAGCCTTCCTCCAGGGCGGCCATCAGCGTGCGGCTTTTGATGTAGCGGCCGTTGACGAAAAAGTTTTGCATGTTGCGGTTGGGACGGCATATTTCGGGCTTGCCGATGTAGCCGTGAACGCGCACACCGATATATTCGTAGTCAACCGACAGCATGGCCGAAGCAAAATCGCGCCCGACGGTCGCATAAATGACACTGGGCATTTTCCCGTCTCCCGGTGTTTGCAGCTTGATGTTCCCGTCGGTGATAAAGCGAAGTGCTATATTCGGGCGCGACAGCGCGAATTTTTCGCAGACGGCAAACACGGCGGTGGCTTCGGTGCTGTTCTTTTTCAAGAATTTACGCCGCGCCGGTGTGTTTTCGAAAATATTTTCCACAATAATCGTCGTTCCGTCCGGACAGCCGGCTTCCTCGACCGATACCACTTCGCCGAAGTGACAGACGAACAGCGTTCCGCTCTCATCCTCGCGCCGCTTGGTCAAAATGCGCACACGCGATACGGCGGCAATGGCGGCCAATGCTTCGCCGCGAAAACCGAGCGTACCGATGGCTTCCAAGTCACTTCCCGTCTTGATTTTGCTGGTCGCGTGGCGAAGAATGGCTTTGGGCACATCCTCGCGCGTCATGCCGCAGCCGTTGTCGGTGATGCGTACAAACGACGTACCGCCGTCCTTAATTTCCACCGTGACGGTCGAAGCACCTGCGTCGGCGCAGTTCTCCAACATTTCTTTGACCGCCGAGGAGGGGCGTTCGACTACCTCACCGGCGGCGATGAGATTGGCGGTATGCTTGTCCAAAACGTTGATGATTCCCAAAACCACACCTCTTTTCGCGGAAAATGACGTTTTTAAGAAATCGTAAGCTTTAAGCTGATATCGGCGGCCTTGACCGTATGCGTCAGAGCACCGATGGAAATGATATCCACCCCGGTTTCGGCAACTTCACGCAGGTTCTTTTCGCCCATGTTGCCGCTGGCTTCGACGAGAGCGCGTCTGTTCACGAGGGTGACGCATTCGCGCATGGCGTCGCCCGACATATTGTCGAGCATGATGATATCCGCACCGGCCTCCAAGGCTTCCAGCAGCTGTTCCTTTGTCTCGACCTCGACCTCAATCTTCAGGGTGTGCGGAATGACGGAACGCGCTTTGTTGACGGCATTTGTTATGCCGCCGGAAACGGCGATGTGATTGTCCTTGATGAGTACGCCGTCGGCCAGATTGAAGCGGTGATTGGTGCCGCCGCCGACGCGCACGGCGTATTTTTCAAGCACACGAAGTCCGGGGGTGGTTTTGCGTGTGTCGGTGATCTTTGCCTTGGTTCCGACAACTTCCAGTACGGCCGCATGGGTGCGGGTGGCGATGCCGGTCAGGCGTTGCATGAAATTCAGTGCGGTACGCTCACCGGTTAAAACGTTTTGCGCATTGCCGCAAACTTCGGCGATCACGTCGCCTTTTTTCACGGTGTCACCGTCCGCAAAATGAGCTTCAAAGCGAATGGTCGGATCGACTCGTCCGAAAATGTATGCGGCTAACGGCAGACCGCAGATGATCATATCTTCTTTGGCGATAAAACGTCCCGACGCGACTTTATCCTCGGAAACCGTGGAAAGCGTGGTGATATCGCCGGTTCCGACGTCCTCGTTGAGGGCGAGAGACACGATCTGTTCGATCTGGGGATTGTTGAATAAAAGCATGAGGAAGCTCCTTCGTAAAAATGTATTTTGTCAATCGACGATGTAATGCGAGCCGATGGATTGCTTACGCTTGCAGGCGCTTTCGGCAATAACGGTCGAAGCGACGGCGGCATTAAAGACGGTATACTGTTTGACCGTGGACAGGCGCATACGGCGGTATTTGTCGTACACGCGGTCAAGCTCGGCATGTGCGTATTCCAAAGCGGCGGTGTGACGGATCGCGCCGACGTTTTGGGTCATTAAGTCTTTCATAAAGGCGATATCCGCGTCGATCTCGCTGTCGGAGACACAGGGCGTTTCGAAGTGTTCGGTTTCCTCGGGAAGCGCGAGCGCGTGTCCCTTTAACGGACGAAAATCGGCGTTGATGGCGCGGGCGGCGCGTCGGCCGAACACGAGGCATTCGAGCGTGGAATTGCTGGCCAGACGGTTGGCTCCCTGTACGCCGGTGCAAGCCACCTCTCCGCAGGCATACAGTCCCGAAACGGCTGTGCGCGCGTGAAGATCGGTGCGAATGCCGCCCATGAGATAGTGCTCGGTCGGATGGACGGGAATGTGGTCATGCGGCACGTTAATCCCGAGTGAACGGCATTTTTCGAAAATGGTGGGGAAACGCTTGGCGAAGAAGGCTTCGTCCATGTCCGAAACGTCCAGATACACGACGGAATCGCCGGTAAGAGCCATGTTTTTCAATATTTCGCGCGTTACGATGTCGCGCGGCGCCAGATCGCGAAGGGAATGCTTGTTGTACATAAACGCTTCGCCGGCGCTGTTTCGGAGTACGGCTCCTTCGCCGCGCACCGCTTCGGAAATCAAGAACATGCGTCCTTTATCCACGCCCACGGCCAAAGCGGTGGGATGAAACTGCACGAACTCCATGTCCTTGCAGGGAGCTCCGGCGCGCAAGGCGGCGGCAATGCCGTCTCCGGTCGCGCCCCGGGGATTGGTGGAATATTTATACAGCTGTCCGATCGCTCCGGTCGCCAGTACAACATTTCGACTGAAAATGGCACGGTCGGTCGAGCCGTCGTTGACCACCACGCCGCTCGTGCCGTCGCGGTCGGTCAATACATCCACCAAAAAGGTGTTCCAGAACACGGTGATGTTCGGACGGGTGCTCACTTCTTTGCCGAGTGTTTGGGTCATCAAGCGGCCGGTCGCATCTCCGCCGCAGTGTAAGATTCGGCGGCAGCAGTGCCCGCCCTCGCGGGTCACGATGATCTCACCGTCACTGTCGCGGTCGAACGGAACGCCCAAACGAAGCATATCGTCGATGACCTCGGGGCCTTCGGTGACGAGCACGCGCACGGCCTTTTCGTCGCAATGACCGGCTCCGGCGATGAGCGTATCGTGAATGTGATCCTCGAAGCAGTCGGTTGGTCGGGTGACGGCGGCGATACCGCCCTGCGCCAAATACGAACTTCCACCGTCGAGTTCGCCCTTGATGATGAGGGCGATGCGGTATTTCGGGTCTAAGCAGAGGGCACAGTATAATCCGGCAAGACCTCCGCCCACAATCACGACATCGTAGCTTTCGCGGTCGTTTTTCACATTTTCTCGGCTGAATAGGTAGCGTCTCATTTTTTTGTCTCCTGTGCCGCACACATCATACGTTCCAGACTTACGGCGGCAAGCTTTGCGATTTCGGGGTCTAAGCGGACGGCGTTTTCTTCGTTTAAATCGCGCAAAACGCGGTAAACGTCCGCAAGCGTTGTTTTCTTCATATCCTTGCAGACCAACGTGTCGGTGAGCAGATAAAACGTCTTGTCGGGGTGCTCCTCATGTAAGCGTTCGCAGACGGCGCGCTCGGTTCCGATGATAAATTCCTTTGCTTCGGAAGCGGCGGCGAAACGAAGAATTTCCGATGTACTGCCGACAAAATCGGCTTTTTCCACGATTTCCTTTCCGCACTCCGGATGCACCAAAACAAGCGCGTTCGGATGAGCCTCTCGCGCCTTTTCCGCCATGGCGGCGGTGACGTGCTCATGCACCGGGCAGCAGCCGTTGTGCAGTCGGAAGGTCTTTTCGGGCACCTTGGCGGCTATGAAGGAGCCGAGATTTTTGTCGGGCACAAAGATGATTTCGTTTTGCTCTAAGGAACGCACGATCTTTAACGCATTGGAGGAGGTGACGCAAACGTCGCATTCGGCTTTGGTCGCGGCGGAGGAATTGATGTAGCATACGACGGCGGCGTTCGGGTAAAGCGCCCGAAGCGCACGGACGTTCTCCGGTGTTACGGTGTCGGCCATGGCACAGCCCGCGTCGGGGACGGGCAGATAGACGTTCTTTTCGGGATTCAGTATTTTGGCGCTTTCGCCCATGAAGCGCACACCGCAGAACAGAATGCTTTCCGCGTCGGAGGCTTTGGCGCGCTTGGCAAGCTCGAAGCTGTCTCCGCAGAAGTCGGCGATCTTTTGAACGTCCAGATTCTCATACAGATGTGCCAAAATTAAAACGTTTTTTTCGGCCTTTAAACGGCGTATTTCTTCCGATAATTGTTCTTTTGTTTCCGGTATCACGGTCATTACCTCTGCATATTCATAAACTTATTCCATTATAACACTTTAATGTGAAAAATACAAGTCTTTTTTCAACGGATTTTTTGATGAAGTGCGTTTGGAAGAAAAAAAGCAAAATGTGCGAATCGGTCTGTTTAATTAACCGATTCGTGCTTTATCTTTTTTTGCAAATGTGATACAATCAAAAAAACGGTATCAAGTATCAAAGGCGTGTGAAGAAAAACGGAGGGACGCAGAATGAAAATCTTGAATTTCGGTTCGTGCAATTTGGACTATGTTTATGCACTCGACCATATCGTGGCGGAGGGAGAGACCGAAACGAGCGACGGCATGAACATTTTTGCCGGTGGCAAGGGACTCAACCAGTCGGTGGCGCTGGCCAAGGCCGGGGCAAAGGTGTATCACGCGGGCTGTATCGGCGAGGACGGCGAAATGTTAAAGGAGCTGTTACGCGACAGCGGTGCGGATGTTACGTATCTTCGGCGTGTGGACGGCAAGAACGGCCATGCGATCATACAGGTGAGTCGGGCGGGGGACAACTCGATTTTTATCTTTCCGGGTTCGAATGCCAAAATCACGGAGGCTTTCGCGGACGAAGTGTTCGCACACTTCGAAGCGGGGGACATTCTGCTGTTGCAAAACGAATTGAACGGACTTTCGTACTTAGTGGACAAGGCACACGAAAAGGGCTTTTGCATTGTGCTCAATCCGTCGCCCTGTAACGAAGTGCTCAAAAGCGTGGACTTGGGTAAGCTGTCCTATTTGATCCTAAATGAGATCGAAGCGGCAACCTTATCGGGAAAGGAATCCCCGGAGGAGGCGCTCAAACTGTTTCGGGAGCGTTATCCGCGACTTCGGGTGGTATTGACCTTAGGGAAAAAGGGAAGCTTATATGCCGACGAAACGGAACGTGTTTTTCAACCGGCTTTTTCCGTGAAAACGGTGGACACAACGGCGGCGGGGGACACCTTCACGGGTTACTTTTTAGCGGGGATCGCCGAGGGAGCACGTCCCGCGGAAGCCATGCGTATGGCGGCGGGCGCGTCGGCCCTTGCGGTATCGCGTCCGGGTGCGGCGCCCTCTGTTCCCATGTGCGACGAGGTGGTCGAAGCGCTTTCGATGTTGACGCCCATTGACCCGAAAACCAATGCGCCGACTTTAAGGGAGCGCATAGACGCCTATCTTGAGGCGAATCCGAAGGCGAATGTGGCGGCGCTGGCCGAAGCGTTCGGGTATTCTCCGACCTATATGCGCGGGCTTGTCAAGAAGATATACGGACTTTCGTTTTCCAAGTTGTTGCAGGAGAGACGGTGTGCGAGGGCGCTTCGTCTTTTGACCGAAACCGAATTATCGGTCGGGGAGATCATCCATCGGGTGGGGTACGAAAACGAAAGCTTTTTCCGTCGGATATTCAAGGAAACCTACGGTCAGAGCATGTATGCCGTGCGGCGAAGCGCCGTTCCCGTCGAGAAAGCCCGATAAAAAACGCTTTCTCGGACGAAACGGTAGGCAAATGGTTCTGTGGATTGAAACAGAAAAACAAAAGGTCACCGAACATCTCGGTGACCTTACTGTTTGTGTTTTCAGCCAAAGGCGTGAAGCCGAAGGGTAAGCTTACTTGAACTTACGCTTGCGGGCTGCTTCGGACTTCTTCTTGCGCTTTACACTGGGCTTTTCGTAATGCTCTCTCTTGCGCAGCTCGGTGAGAACACCACTCTTGGCGCACTGTCTCTTGAATCTGCGGAGAGCGCTGTCAAGCGATTCGTTGTCCTTGATCTTGATTTCTGCCATTTATTTCCCCTCCCTCCGCTTTGTGGCAAAGAGATTTTTTTATGCCATATCATATTATAACGTATAATTCTCTCCGTGTCAAGTATATTCTAAAAAATATTATAAACAAAATGTTAATTTTAACCTTTCTAAAAAGCGACACAGCGCGAGTGAACCGTTCAAGGCGAATATGCGTGTTCGCGCGTCAGCGAACCACGAGATTGATGAGCTTATCCGGCACGACGATCTCCTTCACGATCGTTTTGCCCTCAATCTGCTTGGCGAAGCGTTCCTCGGCCTTGACGGCGGCGAGTGCTTCCTCCTTGGAGAGCCCGGCGGCCAGCGTTACGGTGCCCTTGAACTTGCCGGAAATCTGGACGGCAACCTCGACCGTGCTGTCCACCGTTTTGGCGGGATCGTAGGTCGGCCAATCGGCAAGTGACGCAAAGGAGGTCTGTCCGCAGACCTCATGCCACATTTCCTCGGCTAAGTGCGGAGCGAACGGGCAGACAAGGCGCACAAAGGTGTTGAGCTCGTCGGCGGTTAAGGAGCCGTGCTCGTAAATGTCGTTGATGAGCGACATCATGGCGGCGATGGCGGTGTTCATCTTTAAGGTGTCGATATCTTCGGTGACCTTTTTGATGGTCTTATGGAAAGCGTTTTCCAGCTCGGGCGTGACGCCTGTTCCCTTGACCAGATCGGTCAATCCCGCCAAACGCTCCAAGAAGCGCTTACAGCCCTTGATGCTCTGGCCGGACCAGGGCGCGGACTTCTCGAAATCGCCGATGAACATTTCGTACAAACGCATGGTGTCGGCACCGTATTCGTTGATGATATCGTCGGGGTTGACGACGTTTCCGCGCGATTTGGACATTTTTTCGCCGTTTTCGCCCAAGATCATGCCGTGCGAGGTGCGCTTGGCATAGGGCTCGGGGCAGGAAAGAATGCCTTCGTCGTAGAGAAACTTTGCCCAGAAGCGCGAATACAGCAGATGAAGCGTCGTGTGTTCCATACCGCCGTTGTACCAA
>CAZYFX010000011.1:0-25131 GCA_964646725.1 uncultured Oscillospiraceae bacterium | reverse complement strand
CGGCGAGAGGGCCGACGGCATCGGCGATGATGGCGCGATTTCCGAGCGCGGCCAACATACAGGGCGCGTTTCGGGGAAGGTCTTTCGGAAAAAACGAACGGATGCAGTCGGCAAATACTTCGACGGCGGCGCGGAAGCGTTCCCGGTCGGCTGTCCAGATTTTTCCGACGTCCATGGTCAGGTAGCTGCCGCGCGGCTTGCCCGAGGCGGCTTCACCGCATTCGTCCGAAACGCGAAGCAGACGAACGGGAAAACCGTTCTTGACACGGCTTTCGGAGAAAAGCCCGGATGACGTTTTGCCGTTTTTCGGCTGCCGAAGCTCGACGGCTTCCTCGGCAATATCGGTTCGCAGAGACGCGGAAGCGGAAAAATCGCGCATATTTTCCTCCAAACGAAAAAAATAATCGGAAAAAGTTGTAAAAATTTCAAAATAGGGCTTGTATTTTTTCGCAAGACGTGGTAAAATACATAGGAATAATAATGTATGTGTAATAGACTGCACGACATACGGGGAGGTGAATGTTTTGCCGAACATCAAGTCTGCCAAGAAGCGCGTAAAGGTGATCGAGTCCAAGACTCTGCAAAACCAGATGTTCAAGACCGGTTTCAAAACGACGTTAAAGAAGTTCGAAAAGGCTGTGGAGGCCGGCGATAAGGCTGTGGCCGAGGAGTGCTACAAGGCTGCGATCAGCAAGATCGATAAGGCTGTGGCCAAGGGTGCTCTGCATGTAAATGCAGGTGCGAGAAAGAAGAGCCAGTTCACGGTCAAGCTCAATGCGATGAAGTAAGAGCTTTGCGATTCTTTGAATCCGTTATTTATGGTTTCATAAATAGCGGATTTTTTCTTTGCTTTTTTCGCTACAGAAACGTCCCGAGGTGAAAGCCCTCGTCGTAGTGAAAATGCTCCGCGATGCGCCGCGCCGCTTCCATCTGTGCCAAAAAGGCCGGATATTCCTCCGCTTCGAAATAGGCTTTTCCCGAAAGAAAGGTCGTCGAAAATTCGCGAACGGAGGTGTGTTCCAAGCTGATGCAAAGATAATCGTCCATGGCTTCCCACTCCGAGGCGATATTTTCCAAACGCTCCGACACACGGGCACGCTCGTCGTCGCTCATGTTTTTGATTGCGCTTTCGGAGCGGGGCAGGGTATCGAGTTCCGTGACGAGCCGGCCGAAAAAGCCGCCCAATATATACGAATTGACCCCGATGAGTACGAGTACTGCCGCAAACAATCCCACCGCCGCCTTGACCGAACGCATGGTCATTCCTCCTTACTTGTGCGAGCTTACGTTCTTTTCTCTGCGTATGAAAAAAAGCTCCTTTCGGTCGTTGATCTCCATGTAGAACAGCTCCTTTTCGCTCGTGTAGCCGTTTTGACGGACGGTTTTTAAAAGCCATCGTTCGCCGAGCCCCAGAGACTGCAATTCCCGACTGTCGATCTTTCCGTCTAAAATCAGCGCATGGCCGACCCCGACTTCGTTTGTCGCACGTCCCAAATCGGCGGCACTCGGCGGCATACTTTCGGCTTTGGGGAGCACCGAAATCGTTCCGCAGGGCTCCAAAAAGGCATACGACACGTCCGAAAGCTGCGCAACGCCCGCCATACGTGCGGCGCTTAACAGCTCATCGAGCGTGATGCGGGCGCGGTTCATCTGCGCTTCATCGACCTTGCCGTTTTTCACAAGGGCAAGCGCGCTCCCGGTCAGAGCCTTGCGAAAACGGCGCGACTTTACGGAAGCAAACGACAAAAAGACCTCTAAGCACACCAACGTCACTGCCGGTATCACGCCGTACAGTAGAGGAATCGAATTGTTGGAGATGGGGTAGGAGGCAAGCTCCGAAATCATAAAGGCGGTCACCAACTCGGTGAGCTCCAGCTGTCCGATCTGACGCTTGCCCGTCAGACGCATCAAAAGCACGATGAGAATATACAAAACCACGGTTCGAATCCATACGTTGGCCATGAAGCTGCTCCTTTTCTTTTTGGGGTAGTTTGCGCTTTTTCGGCTTTTTTATGCGGGATGGATCGCCGTCGGTGAAAATATTACGTTTTGCGGTTGACATTTTGTAAAAATTATGATACAATAAGGGCATGTTAAATGTTTTTTGGCAAAATTCAACAAATTAAGGAGAAAATCACTATGGAACAACGTGAAAAGCTCGGCTCAAGATTGGGCTTCATCCTGCTCTCGGCCGGCTGCGCCATCGGGTGCGGCAACGTATGGAAATTTCCGTGGATGTGCGGAGAATACGGCGGAGGCGCTTTTGTGCTGATCTATCTGATCTGCTTGGTCGTCCTCGGTATTCCCGTCATGACTATGGAGTTTTCACTCGGGCGTGCGTCTCAGGCAAGCCCCGTGCGCATGTACAAAAAATTGGCAAGACCCGGCACCAAGTGGCATATCCACGGCTATGCGGCGCTTGTCGGCAACATCTGCTTAATGGCCTTTTATACGGTCGTTTGCGGTTGGATGATCCAGTATTTCATCAAATATCTGACCGGGGCGAATGCCGACATCGGATTCGTTACGATGATCACCAACCCGTCCGTCAATGTCATTTACTTAGCCGTCACCGTGCTTCTCGGCTTTGGCATCCTCTGCTTCAATCTCCAGGGCGGCTTGGAGCGCGTAACCAAATACATGATGATTGTTCTGTTTGTTCTGATGATCGTGCTTGCCGTTCACAGCGGAACGCTTGCGGGCGCGGCCGAGGGACTTAAATTCTATCTCGTTCCCGATCTTTCCGCCATCAACGGAAACGTGATTGTCGGCGCGATGAATCAGGCGTTCTTCACGCTCAGTCTCGGTATCGGCTCGATGGCCATCTTCGGCAGCTACATCGACAAAGATCATTCTCTGCTCGGCGAATCGCTCAACGTGGTCATTCTCGACACCTTTGTGGCGGTCGTGGCGGGGCTTATCATTTTCCCGGCCTGCTTCACCTTCAACGTTGAAGTAAACGCCGGCCCGAGCCTTCTGTTCGATACCATGGCAAGCGTGTTCAACAACATGAACGGCGGCCGTTGGTGGGGAACGCTGTTCTTCTTATTCATGGTGTTCGCGGCACTTTCGACCGTGCTTGCCGTGTTTGAGAACATTCTGGCGTGTGTGCGCGAGTTGACCGGCTGGAGCCGTCCGAAGGGGTGCTTAGTCTGCGGAATCGGCATCTTCCTCATTTCCATCACCACCGCGCTCGGCTACAGCACCTTCTCCGGTTTCGTTCCGTTTGCCGAAGGTTCGGCATGGCTCGATTTCTGGGATTTCATTGTCAGCACGAATCTGCTTCCGCTCGGTTCGTTGGTCATTGCCGTGTTCTGCTGCAATAAGCGCTACGGCTGGGGTTGGGAAAATTTCAAGGCCGAAGCCAATGCCGGCAAGGGCTTGAAGGTGAAAGATTGGATGCGTCCCGTCTTTACCTTTGTGGTTCCGGCGGCAATTCTGGTGCTGTATATCTACGGACTTTGCACCTTTAGCTGGCGTTAGTTTACAAAATCAAAAACGTCGGATCTTTTGACAGATTCGACGTTTTTTCGTCCGATTCGAACAGGAGACAGCAAACCATGGCAAAAGCCTATACCCCCAAGCCCGCCGAGGTTCACGCGGCCAATCTCTCCACCCTCAAGGAGCGCATCAAAAACGGAAAGCCCTCCGGCGCGTATATTTTTTACGGCGATGAGGAATATACCAAAAATTTCTACTACAACGAATTGCTTCGCTTTTGCGGTGATCGCAAGATGAATGTGCGCACCTTTACGAGCGACGATTTTACGCTTGCCGACTTTATAAGCGCCTGCGAAACGAGCGCCGCTGGAGCTGTGAATATGTTCGGCGGGCAAGCCGATGACAGCACGGAGACGGCGTACCGTATGGTGCGGCTGATTTCGCCGCCGCTTGAAAAATTGACAAAAAACGATGAAAAATACTTTCTGTCCCAAATCGAGGATCCCGACGAGCATACCGTGATCGTTTTCTTTTTGTATGCCGACGAGACGGAAAAGTTGTCCAAGGGCATTTACAAAAAAATCGCCGACGCGGTGCTTCCCGTCAATTTCCGTCACGAAACGGCCGGGAGCAACATGCTTCTTTCCTGGATACTGCGCCATTTTACCAAGGCAGGCATACAGGTTGACCGCCGCACGGTCAGCTATTTCAACAACTACGTCGGGAACGATATGACCACCTTGAAAAACGAGCTTGACAACTGCGTTAACTTCTTACGCTACGAGGGGCGTGACACGCTGACCGAAGCGGATATCGAGCTTGTGTGCAAAAAGAGCATGTCGGCGCAGATTTTCGACATTTCCTCGCGCGCTTTGGCGGGGGATCTTACGTCGGCGCTGGCGGCCTACCGTGTGTTTCGCGAATCGAGCGAAAAGGAACTCATCGTGTTCGGAACGCTGTCCAAGGCGGTGAACGATCTGTGTACGGTGGAACGGCTCTCGCGCTCGGGAGAGCGTGCGCCGGAGATTGCCAAAAAGGCGGGTTTGCGCGATTTCGTGGTGCGTAATTATTTACAGGTACTTGCCAAGCGGAAAAACGCGGGGAAAAGCGACTATGCCGCGTATGCGGCGCAGACGGTCTTACAGTACGATACGCTGTTGAAAAGCAGTCGAACCGACGGATATGCGCTTTTGGAGGAGCTGATTTTTAAGCTGGCGGTGGGGTGAGGAGAGAGTCGGTGGAATCGAATATGATTTTACAGCACTTGCGGAAAACGCGGAGTGCTGTTTTCTTGACTGTATTAAAAAACGGAGATTGCGGAAGTTTTTAAATGTCTTTATTCACTCAAAGTTTTTTCTTAAAAACTTTGAATTTTAAGACGGAAGCGATTGACAAACAAAGGTGGATTTGATATAATGATTTCATCCGAGAAGGAATCAACGAATTGCCCTTCGGCATGAATCGAAGCCTGTGGCTTCATGAAAAGAGTTTACGCTCATGAGTTGCCTGTCGGCATGAAAAGAGCTTATGCTCATGAACCGTATTTTGTGCATGATAAGAATATAAAGGAGAAAAACGCATGATCGAACAGGTTTTTAACTGTTTCAGCGCCGTCGGCGAATTCTGGGCTCTGTTTTTTGTGTCGGTTGTTCCGTTTATCGAGCTGCGCGGTGCGATCCCGTTCGGAATGCTTGCTTTGCGGATGCCGTGGTATGAGGCGTTTTTGATCTCGTTTGCCGCCAACTGCCTGCCCATTCCCGTCGTCTATTATCTCACCCGCCCGCTGTTTTCGTATTTGAAAAAAACGAAGCTTCTTTCCGGCTTTATTCATCGCTTCGAGTCGAAAATGATGAAAAAATCCGAAAAGGTCACGCGCTACAAGATCATCGGTCTGTTCCTGTTCGTGGCGGTCCCTCTGCCCGGAACGGGGGCTTATTCCGGAAGCGTTATCGCGGCTCTTTTGGATATGCCGTTCCGAAAGGCGTTCGTTTCCATTGCCTGCGGCGTGTTCGTTGCGGGACTCATCATTACGCTTTTGTCCGCGGGCGGACTTTTGGCACTGTCCTGATGTACATATTTTTTCTTTTTGTTTAAGTCTTGCAAAGGAGATGCTCCATGACCTCATCCGCATCCGCCCCACGTCGGGATGTCCGCGAGCCACGTAGTCGCACCGCTGCCTTGGCCGGGCTATTGCTTGTGTCAACGGCGCTTTCATATTTGCTTTGGTACGTCGAGCCGCTGTGGTACATGCTTCTCGAACGCTTGCTCACCTGCTTCGTCAGGCTGGCCGGAGCGACGCATGTGCAGTCGGCCTATACCGTCAAGAGCTTTTTCGATTCGACATTGTACACGACGCTCAACGGGATGCTTTCGAATCTGATCACCTTTTTTCTTCCCTTTTATCTGTATGCAAGGCACATTCGCAAGCAGTCGTTTGACGACATGTGTCCGCTGTGCGGTGCAAAACCGCTGAAGCTCGGGCTTTGCGTGTTTGCCGCCATGCAGCTTGCTTCTTCGGCGGCGGCGCTGTTTTGCGAAACGGTCGGCGGTTTTGTGTTTCCCGAGCTGTTTGCTACGTTTCCGATCGAGGAAAGCGTTAGCCTCGGTGTGCTGGAGCTTGCGGTGGAATTTGTGTCGTTGTGCGTGTTTACGCCGTTGGTGGAGGAATTTGTGTTTCGCGGTGTGATCTTCGGTTCGCTTCGCCCGTTCGGCGCGTCCTACGCGGTGGTGGCAAGCGCACTGTTGTTCGGACTGGCGCACGGCGGGCCGAGCTCCATGGCGTATGCCCTGGTGTCCGGCTTTATCTTGGCTGCGGTGCGCGAGGTGACCGGAAGCGTCAAAAGCGGCATTTTTCTGCACGGCTTCAACAATGCGATCAGCTTCCTGTTTTCGTCGGTCTTGCCCTTTTATGCGGACGATTTTTTGATCGACGGATTGAATTATCTGTGGGATCTGGTGATCGGACTGCTTGCTTTTATCGGGCTTGTACATCTGTTTCGGCGTTTGGAAAGCGTTAAAACAAACGAAGAATCCGAAAAAACCGTGCAAGAACAGACAAGCGACGATGCGGCCGTTCCGCTCCGTGCGTTTTGGTCGGTGCCCACCGTGCTGTACGTGCTGTTGTTTTTGTACAATGTAATCTTGATTTGGCAATATGGGTATTAAGGTGCTATGACGCAACAGGAAAAATTTATGAAGCACGCGTTGGGGCGTGCCGCTACGGCGGCGCGTTACGGCGAAACTCCGGTCGGCGCGGTCATCGTGCGCGACGGAAAAATCATCGCGGGCGGTCGCAACCGTCGGGAGACGGGGAAAAACGCCCTGTATCATGCCGAGCTTTCGGCCATCGATGCGGCCTGTCGGAAATTGGGCGGCTGGCGGCTCGTCGGGTGCGATCTGTATGTCACGCTCGAGCCGTGCCCGATGTGCGCGGGCGCGATCATTGCGTCGCGTGTGGAGCACGTCTATTTCGGCGCATACGACAAAAAGGCCGGTTCGTTTGGAAGTCTCATCGATTTAAATGCCGTCGGCTACAACCACCGTCCCGAGGTGACGGGCGGTGTGCTGGAAGCGCAGTGCGCGGCTCTTTTGTCCGATTTTTTCAAGGAGCTTCGAAAAAAGAAAAAGGCTCTTGCAAAGTGCGACAACAACGCGCTTTGAGAACATACAGTAAAAACGAAGGGAGCAGGTACATTCGTACCGAAAAATCATGAAAAAAGCTGTCATTATCGGGCTCGGCGCGATCGGCATCGTGCATATCGATGCTTTGGCCTCAAGCGATTTCGCGCGTATTGCGGCTGTTTGCGATATCAATGCGGAAAAATTGGTCGGTGCCGCCGCACGGATCCCGTATCCGGTGCGAACCTACACCGATTATTTGCAGATGCTCGACGAGGTGCGTCCCGAGGTCGTACACATCTGTACGCCGCATTATTTGCACAAGCCCATGACGTTTGCCGCCTTGGAGCACGGCGCGGACGTGTATCTCGAAAAGCCGGCGGCTTTGAATTACGCCGAAGGACTTGAGATGCTGGAAGCGGAAAAGAAGAGCGGCCGCAGAGTGTGCGTTTCCTTCCAGAATCGTGTCATTCCCACCAATCTGGAAGCCAAACGCATCATCGATTCGGGTGAGCTCGGGGCGTTTTGCGGTGCACGCGCTTTTATGACGTGGAATCGTTCGGGGGCGTATTATACCGAAAGTCCGTGGCGCGGACGCGTGACCACCGAAGGCGGCGGCGTGCTCATGAATCAGTCCATACACACGCTCGATCTGTTGTATTATTTCGGCGGCAAGGTGGCGAACACCGAGGGAACGGCGTCTCTTCGCAAGAACGCCGATATCATCGAAGTCGAGGACACGGCCGAGGCAACCTTATATTACGAAAACGGGCGAACGGCGATTTTTTACGCGACCAATTGCAACGTGACGGACAGCGCGGTCTTTTTGGAAATTTATCTCGAAAAGGGAAAGCTGTTGCTCCAAAACGGTCAGCTGTTCAAAGACAGCGGGAGCGGCTATGAATTTGTCACCAACGAAGCCGGGGCGGTCGGCGGAAAAGCGGTTTGGGGCAACGGTCACGCTTTGATGATGAAGCGTTTTTACCGAGCTATCGACGGTATGGACGATTATTTTTGCACGTTGGAGGATGCCCTGGAGGTGCTCAAGGTCATCGGGGACATATATAAAGGAAAAAATTTTTGAGGAAGATGCGAAAAGCAGGTCGTTTAAGCGGCCTGCTTTTGTCGAAAATATACGAGAACAGTGTTGAAGTTGTTGTGAAATGACTTGCAAATGCATACGAGAGAAAAGCGAAAATACAAAAACGGCAGGAACGGATATTTACGGCTCATGATTCAATTCGTCGAGCATAATTTTTTCGATTCGTAAAATATCGGGTTGGGTGGGGGTAAATTTAACCCCTTGTCTTAAAAGGATGGCCACACGTCTTGCGGAACGTTCAATATCTGTCACAATGTCAATGTTCGCAATTCTAACAGGCTGACCGCCTCTGATGTATTGATTTGTTATGTATCTTTCGGTAATGGGGAACATATCTTGCAGAAGCAATACGGTTTTTCTGTCTTGTATTGTAACAATTTTTATTGTATCGTTCGGGCGATTATGTTGCTTCCGTTTGGCAATTATTTCTTCAAATTTTTCTACTTTTGTACTGCAAGGAACAAGCCAAAGTAAAGATGTTTTTTTGTCTTGCAGGGCAAAATAATGAGGTCGTTGTGTTGTTTTGTAGTTCATTTTCAAATTCGGATCATTGACTTTTTCGAAAAAATCATCTGATACAAAATAGAAATTGCCTGTAATGATTTTCATAAGATTATCTCCGTGTATAAGATAAGCCCTCTTGAAAGAGGGCTTATCTTAACATACTTAATCACGGCCTATTTATGTTTCGCATGGCCGGTAGCGAATAAACGTTTTCACGGTCTATTTATGTTTCGCATGACCGGCAGCGAATCAACTTTAAGAGGATTGCTCCCCTTAGTACTATTATTATACTCCGAAAACAAACTTATGTCAATGGGTTTTTGGAAAAAAGTTGTTTCGGCGATGCAATTTCTCTCACCGTAACAAATTGACGGCGTAATCGAAAAAAACATCTTACAAAGTGAAATGACCGAACCAAACAGGGTGGGAAAGCTGTATAAAAATTAACATCTGCGAAAACAATTCCGCCACCTTTTGGGTTACAATAATATACAATGGAAATTTTATCAAAAGAAAGGAGTTTTTTCCATGAGTGAACAAGTCAAAAAAGGCGGAATATCCGTCGAAACAAAGAATATCTTCCCGGTGATCAAAAAATGGCTGTATTCCGATAAGGATATTTTCGTGCGTGAGCTTGTCTCCAATGCCTGCGACGCCATCACCAAGCACAAACGTCTCGTTTCTTTGGGCGAAACCGCGTCCGACGGTGCGCCCTATCGTATCGACGTCACGCTCGACAATGACCTCGGTACGCTCACCTTCTCCGACAACGGTATCGGTATGAACGCCGAGGAGATCGACAAGTACATCAATCAGATCGCCCTGTCCGGTGCCGTCGATTTTATCCAAAAGTACGAAAATTCCGATGACAAGACCGAAAACAACGGCATCATCGGTCACTTCGGTCTCGGCTTCTACTCCGCGTTTATGATTGCCGACACCGTTGAAATCCGCTCGAAGTCCTGGCACGACGAAAAGGCCGTGCAGTGGAAGGGCGACGCAGAGGGCAACTTCGAAATGAGCGAGACGGACGAGCGCGAAACGCGCGGAACCGACATCGTGCTCCACATCAACGACGACGAAAAGGAATATGCAAGCGCCTACAAGCTGCGCGAGATTCTCGACAAGTTCTGCGCCTTTATGCCGGTCGAGATTTATTTCATCGAGCTCCCCGAAAAGGAAGAACCCGAAAAAGCGGAGGATGAAAGCGGCGAAAACGGCGAAACGCCCGAAAAAGCCGCACCGACGCCCATCAACGATACAAATCCCCTTTGGCTCAAACGCCCGCAGGACTGCACCGAAGAGGCGTACAAGAGTTTCTACCAAAAGGTGTTCCACGACTACCGTGAGCCGCTGTTCTGGATTCACATCAACGCCGATTATCCGCTCAACTTCAAGGGGATTCTGTATTTCCCGAAAATGGAATCCGAATTCGGTAATTACGAGGGACAGGTCAAATTATACTACAACCAGGTTTTCGTGGCCGATAACATCAAAGAAGTCATTCCCGAATATCTGCTTCTCTTAAAGGGCGTGCTCGACTGCCCCGATCTGCCGCTCAACGTTTCGCGCAGCTATTTGCAGACCAACGGCTATGTCTCCAAAATTTCGGCGCATATCGTCAAAAAGGTTGGCGACAAGCTGTGCTCGCTGTTTAACACCGAACGCGAAAAATACGAGGGTATGTGGGACGACGTGAAGCTGTTCGTCGAATACGGCTGTGTGCGCGACCGCAAGTTCTTCGATAAAGTCAAGGACAGCGTGCTGTACAAGACCACGGCGGGCAAGTATCTGACACTTGCCGAATATGCCGCCGAGGCAGGGGAGAGCTTCGACAAAAAAATCTACTACACCGACGACAAAAAACAGCAGGCGGCCTATATCGCCATGTTCGAAAAGCAGAACGTGCCGGTCATCGAGGCAGGAAAATTGCTCGACGTGCAGTTCTTCGGTTCGGTGGAGCACGGAGATTTGTCGGACGAATTGAAGGATGTCAAGTTCGTGCGCGTGGACAGCGGCGTGAGCGATATATTAAAGGAAGAAACCTCCGAGGATAAAAAGGAAGAAAACGAGAAGTTGGCGGGCTACTTCGAAAAGGTTCTGAATAAGGGCGAACATTTCAAAATCGAATGCCAGACCTTAAAGGATTCCTCCGTCCCCGCCGTGCTCGGACTGTCCGAGGATGCGCGCCGCTTTGCCGACATGATGAAAATGTACGGTAACGGCATGGGAAGTATGCCCGAGGAGCTGACGCTTTCGCTCAACCTTTCCAATCCTCTCACCGAGAAGTTGGCCGCGCGTGTCGCACAGGGGAATGAGGACGAATTGACCGAAAAGTTGGCCAAACAGGTTTATATGCTTGCGCTCGTCGCGTCGCGTCCGCTCGAGGCTGACGAATTGTCGGAATTTTTGTCGCTCTCTTCGGAGCTCTGCACCCGCCTGTAAAAGTCGTTTTTGCGCAAAAAACACAAAATTCGAACGATTTGTGAAGCTTCGAAACACTAAATCTTGTGATGCGAGACGAATACGGACGGCATATATAGTGCCGTGGCGTGGAATGTAACAATTTCAAAGATTTGTTCGGTAAATTTCTTTGTAACTATTGACAATAAAATTATTTTGTTGTATAATAAAGTCGTAATTCTATAGGGATAGCTGTCTGTATTTGCTTTTCTCCCGCGTTCACCGACAGGCGGCTTACCGGAGTGAGTACACAATTCATTTAAAGGAGTGCAGTCCACATGAAAAAAACGATCAGCTTGATCCTGTGCCTCTCGACGATCCTGTCCTCTGTGGCGTTCAGCCTGCCGGCTGTCGCGGCGGACATCGACTTCGGCGTTGAAAGCAGCACGGATTATGCCACCCCCGAACAGACGGTCACCGAAAACACCGCTCTGTCCGACGACACGGTGTATGCCGAATTTCCCATGACCTGGGATTTCGAGGACACCGAGATCGACGCTCTGCCGGAGGGGATGCTCGACCCGACCCCCTCGACCGTTACCTATGCGGTTGCGGAGGATGACAACGGCAACAAGGTGCTCGATGTCAACTTCAAGAAAAAGACCGGTAAGAAAGCCGGCCGTATCGGCTTCTCTCTCGGCAACGTTATGCTCGGCTCGTACAGGCTGACCTTCGATATCGTCTTTGCCGACGGTGAGGAGCATACCGTCAGCGCGTACTACAAGCACGACGGCGAAACGACGGCCGTTGAAAGCGGCTCGATGACCATCGACGGCTCCGGCGAGGCTTCCTTCGTTTTGAGCCCCGAAGCAAATACCACCGGCTTTATTTGCCAGATCGGTGTCGAAAGAAAGAGCTTAAATGCCGCCGATCTTGAGTTCACCATTGATAACGTGAACATCGTTTCCGTTCCCACCGAAGGCACGATCGTGTTCGACGCCAACGGCGGTACGGGCACACAGCCCTCGCAGAAGGTTCTGTCCGGCTCGACCTTCACGCTTCCGACCAAGGAAGAATCGGTCGTTACGCGCGAATACTACGATTTTGTGGGTTGGGCGCGCACGGCTGACGGCCGCGCCGTCGATTCCTTCTTGGTTGAAAGAAAGGACATGGTCGGCGCAAACCTCGAAGTGACCGTCTATGCCGTTTGGCAGAGAAGAACCTTCAGCGTTACCGTCAACTACGACGGCGGTGTGACCGAAGCACCGGTTGCACATACCGCTAACGAAGGCGAAACCTGCACCTTCACGCTCCCGACCGCCGCTTCCCTCAAAAAGAGCGGTTATCTGCTTTCTCATTTCGAGGACGCAAGCGGAAACGTGTACGACAAGGGTGCTGTCGTTTCCTTTACGGAAGCGGCCGACTTAGTCGCCAAGTACATCGACCTTTCCGAAATGGAAATCGTCACCCCGACGAAAGTCTCCGGCTACGACGGAAAGACCACGGACGTTGACCCGCGCTATCCCGGTGCGTTCTACACCTTCGATACTGCGCTCGACGCTTCCGCTATTTCCGCTGACTTACTCAACATCAGCGGCGACTTCACCGTTGCATACGATGAAGACACCATGACGCTTGCTATCTACCCGAATCCGAAGAACGTCAAGCCGGGCGCTTCGTTCTCCATCGCGGGTGCGCAAACCGCTCTCCCGACGGCCGACGGCAAGGGCCTTGTCAAGCTCCCCGAGTTTAGCTACAAGCTCGCTTCCTATTATCCGAACGAATATGAGAACATGATCCCCTACGGCGACAACGAGGGCGATTATTTCGGATACTTCACCACCAACGCCGAGTCCGTTGTTACCCGCATGGAAGATGAGGACGGAAACCACTTTGCCCGCCTGTCTCCCGTCAAGGATAAAGAAGCATGGCCGCACACTTTGGTCAATGTTCTGTTCGAGAGCGGCGAGACCTACAAGGTAATCACGAAGGCTCGTTCGGTTAGCGGCGGAAGCATGAACATGAACATTTCGTTCACCGGTACGCTCGACTATACGAGCAACCCGGATCTCGGTCAGCATGCCAACGGCTTCAATCACATGCTTTCTCTCGGTTCACCGAAGGACTGGATGACCGTTGAGGTCGAGTTCACGCCCAACATCAGCGGTACCAATCAGCATGAAATATCGGTTTACTCCAATCCGTCGGGCGGAAAGATCACTACCTATGATGTAGATGACTTTGCGCTTTACAAGAAGCTCACCGCCACCTTCGGCGCAGGCGTACAGGCCGAGCTCAAGGAAGGCGAAACCGCTCCCGCAACGCTCGGTTACTATCCGGGTCTTGACGAGGAAAGCATCATCACGCTTCCCGAAATGCCTTACGAATCCACCGATGAAGATTGGCAGATCGACACGGCCGAGCCGTGGATTGATCAGAACGGCAACACCTACGCCGCAGGCGCAACGGTTGATTTGGCCGAAACCGGCAAACTGACCCTCACGCCGAATATGGTCACCGACAAGCAGACCTACACCGTCAAGTTTGTCGGTAAGGAAGCTACCAATCTTCCCGCAGACGTTAAGGTCATCGCCGGCAAGACGCTCGACCTCTCCAAGCTTGAGGACATCGGCTCGACCGTCGCATACAAGCGCTTCAACGGTTGGTCGCTCACCGGCGACACCTTCGAGGATGCCTTGGCTCTCGAAAGCAAGCTTATCACGGTCGATAAGGACATGACCCTTACCGCCGTTATCACCCCCGGCTACAACTTCGCCATCAAGTCCAACAACGACGCATGGCGTGACGGTAATGCCAAGATTACCGAGAAGTGCTACGACGATAAGTACATGATCGTTACGTCTACGACGGAAGATGCTTACATCTTCGCATTCCCGTCGGCTCTCCCGGCTGCCAAGTATAAGGCTCTCAAGGTCACGTTCGATATGAACTACGGAGACGGCTCGTACTATTCGGCAGGGAAATACATCGAAGGCTTCTTCTTCGGTTACAACTCTAACCAGGGTGATTCCGCAGAACGTAACAAGGGCGGATCGCTTGGCGAGCCCGATGAAAACGGGCTTGTAAGCGCTACCTTTGATATGTATACCCATGCCAAGTGGGTGGATACCATCGGAAAGCTCCGTTTCGACCTGTTTACCGGTAAGCTCTCCGTCGCCGTTCGTTCCATTGAAGTTCTCGAAGCCGATGTGTTCGAGAATACAGAGATCGCTTTGACCGGTCTGACCGCTCCCGCTTGCGGAACGGTTGCCGAAACCAATGCATCGGCCGTCACCGACAAGAGCGGCATCGCTACCGTTAAGTCGCTCACCTGGTCGCCGTCGCTCGTCAACGGACGTTTCGACGAAAAGACCGTTTACACCGCAACCGTTACCCTTGCTCCGAACGTGGGCACCGGCAAGATGTTTGCCGAGGGCACGACGGTCACCATGAACGGTGTGGAAGCCACGACCGTTTCGCTTGATGCGGATACCTCCGTCATCACCGCTACCTTTACTTATGACGCAACCGAAGCTTTCGTTCCGTTTACCATGGAGATCGTGGGAAGCGACGAGCTGACCATTGCCGACCGTTCGGTTCAGTACAAGGTTAACTTCAACTCCGAGGGTACCGTCCCGGATAAGTCTGTTACCTGGTCGATCAGTGACACCGAGGTTGCTACCATGTCCGAAAGCGGTCGTCTCACTCCGCATCAGAACACCGATAAGCTCATCATCACCGCAACTTCCAACTACAATCCCTTCTACGCCGTGACCAAGGAAGTCAAGCTTTCCAACCAGGCCGACCGCGGCGTGATCGTGTACAATCCCGGCACCACCGACACCGTTGAAGGACTTCCCGCCGATACCGTTGCTTACGGTCCGACCACTTTGTCCTCCGCAACACCGACCAGAGAAGGCTACTCGTTCATCGGTTGGGCTACCTCGGATGAAACCATTTCCACGGTTGCTTCCGTGAACGTTCCGGCTGCTACCGAAGTGAATGTCTATGCCGTTTGGGGCAAGGGCGTTATCCGAAACTACAACGACAGCGGAAACGGCTACACGCAGGTGGATACCCATGCGGCCGACTACCGTTATCATATCACAAACATCAACATTGACCCGCGCGAATACTCGACCGTTCTTGTTCGCATGTCGAGTACCGGCAAGTTCTCCACTCGTATTTACTACAAGTCGCAGTATACCGATGAAAAAGGATTCACCCAGCGCATCGGTTACGACGAGATTCCGGGTGCTACCGGTCCTACCTCCAGCTACGCACAGGCTGAAACCTATGCTTTGAGCATGTCCGGCAACCCCTCGGGTCTTGACGACTTCATCACCATTGTTCACGACTTCAGCACGCATCAGAGCGGACAGCCCGGTGGCTGGCCGAACGCAGATAAGATCGTTTCCATTTACGTTGACCCGTGCCGTGTGGCCAACCAGTCGTTCCGCATTGCATCTGTCATGCTTTTAGGCCCGGCTACCGTTACTTTCGACCCGAACACCACCGATACCGTTACCGGTATGCCTGGCGAAACCTCCGTCAAGATGGGCGGTACGCTGAACATCAGCGACCAGCCGACTCGCGAAGGCTACACCTTCGTCGGTTGGTCGAAGTCCGCAACCGATCGTTCCGACGTTAAGACGAGCTTCGGTATCGCAGGCGACGTTACGCTTTATGCCGTTTGGGATAAGGCTGTGGATACCGCCGAATCCGAGGACGGTGTGGTCAATGTCGGCGAAGTGACCGTCGCAAACAGCGCTATCCTTGTTAAGGGTACCAGCGGCGTAAGCTACGAACTTTCCTACATCGATGCAAGTGGCATTGAGGGTACCGTAAAGGCTACCGCCAATGCCAAGGGTTATGCAGTAATCGATCTGACCGGCGTCAGCCGTCCGATCAGCGGCGCGGTTCTCACCTCGTCGAACGGCGAAGCTCCTTCGTCTGTCGTTTTGACCGATCTTGCGAGCGCCGAAAAGACCGCAAACTATGTCAAGCAGCCTACCGCCGGCGGCAGCTCCACTTCTACCGGCAGTGTGGGTACCAAGTATAAGTATGACACTACCGTTGTCGAAGTTAAGAACGACGGCGAGCAGTATGTCATTTCCGGCGGTTCTTCGGATACCAAGACGGTTCTGAACGAATCCAAGTCCGAGGATACCATCCTCTTCAACTTCGACGAAGAGTACGAAGCAGACTTCTTCAAGAACAATCGTCAGATGACCCTCAACAGCATGAAGGACAGCGTAATCAGCTTCAAGTCTCTCGGCAAGAAGGACGGTTCGGGCGATTCTCCCGCACTCTTCACATCCACCCTCGCGATCGACGCAGTTTCTCACAAGTACATCGTGGTCAAGGCTAAGCACACCGGCCTTACGAATGGTGAACTGCGCGTCTACTTCCAGACGAGCAAGACCGGAAAGTTCAGCGAAGGCGATGCCATGACCCAGAAGATGACCGACGAATACTCCATGCTCGTCTACGATATGTCCTCCATGGAAAACTGGAAGGATACCGTAACCCAGATGTTCTTCTCTCTCGGCGGTGATGTTAAGGGTACGGTCGATATCGACTGGATCATGTTCACCAACACCGTTCCCGCAAGCATGGATGAAGTGGAAGGCAACAAGGAGCTGTTCCCCGTCGTGAATAAGGGCGAAATGCCGTTCACCGATGTTGCGGAAAGCGAATGGTACCACTCCGAAATCTCCAACGCTTACAAACTCGGCTTCGTCGAAGGCGAATCCGCTACCATCTTCAATCCCAACGGTGATGTAACCATCGCGGAAGCCATCACGCTGGCCGTTCGTGTCAACTACATCTACAACGGTAAGGAAGTTCCCACCGCCGCTACCGAGGGCGATTGGTTCACGCCGTTCGTGAATGCCGCTATCAAGGCTGGTATCATCAAGAACAACCAGTTCACCGATTACGACGTGCCTGCTTTGAGAAAACAGGTAGCCGCTATCATGGTTAAGGCACTTCCGTCCGAATTCTACACCAAGATCAACATGTTCACCGAGGTTCCCGACCTTGCCAAGAAGGATTCCGCATATTCGGCAGTTCTCAAACTGTACAATGCAGGTATCGTGGCCGGTGTTGACGGTGCTTACAACTTCCTGCCGGAGAACAACATTACCCGCGCAGAGGTTGCCGCTATCATCAATCGTCTGGTCGATTCCAACAACCGCAAGAGAATCGTGACCGAGGCTGAGATCGAATCCAGAAAGAAGAAGATCTACGCCGATGACCTCGTTGCAGGTGCAAACCTCGGCAACTGCGAAGCCAAGACCTTCTCCATCAAGAACGGTGCGGCTTGGGCGAAGGGCACGAGTGCCAACGACCCGATCGTCTACTTCAAGGATTGCCTCGGCGATATCAACGGCAAAGAGATCTCCAAGATCACCGTCGGTGTTAAGGATTTCGGCGGCGCTTACTCCCCGGTTATCTATTTCACCACGCCGAGCGGCGGTTGGGCTGAAGCAAGAAAGTTAGTCGGTGCAAAGGGTGAAACCAACTCCGAGGGCGTGACCGACTATGTGTTCGACTGCAAAGCCAACGCAGAGTTTGCCAACACCATCACCGCGATCCGCTTCGACCCGTTCAATGCGGCCGCAGAGTTCGGTCTTGCTTATATCATCGTTGAATAAGCGAACAATCATTTGAACGTAATCGGGTTTAACCGTTACGGATGCACTCCGACCGCCCGTGCGCTTATGCGCACGGGCGGTTTTATCATGCAGTTACCTGAAATGATGACTTACACCATGTGTGTATCAACCATGATCGGATGCGGTGGGGTAGGTATAAAATAAAAACAAAATGTAAAATAAAAACAAGCAACAGGTAAAAACAAAAAAATCGATGCGTCATTGTCATTTACTTGTGATATAATAAGATGTTATATTATCCAAAGAATAAGAGGGACTGAAATGATCAGAGAAGATTTAAGAAATATCGCCATCGTCGCTCACGTTGACCACGGCAAAACCACGCTTGTGGACGAAATGCTCAAGCAGAGCGGCACCTTCCGCGAAAACCAGGTCGTGGCCGACCGTGTGATGGACAACAACGATTTGGAGCGTGAGCGCGGTATTACCATCCTGGCCAAAAACACATCGCTTGTGTACAAGGGCATCAAGATCAATGTTGTCGATACCCCCGGCCATGCCGATTTCGGCGGCGAGGTCGAGCGAATCTTAAAAATGGTCAACGGTGTTATACTGCTTGTGGACGCCTTTGAAGGCACCATGCCGCAGACGCGCTTCGTGTTGCAAAAGGCACTCGAGCTCGGACACCGCGTGGTGGTGGTGGTCAACAAGATCGACCGTCCCGGTGCGCGTGTCAACGAGGTCGTGGACGAGGTGCTGGAACTGCTCATTTCTTTGAATGCGACCGACGATCAGCTGGACAGTCCCGTGGTATTTTGTTCGGGACGCAACGGCACGGCTTCTCTCAGCCCCGAGGGCACCGAGACCGATCTTGTGGCGCTGTTCGAGACGATCATCAGCCATATTCCCGCGCCCGATGTGGATATGGAAGGCCCGACGCAAATGCTTGTGTCCTCCATCGATTACAACGACTATGTGGGACGTATCGCGACGGGACGCATCGAGCGCGGCACGATCAAAAAGAATCAGGAGATCGTTGTTTGCCATCATCACGGACAGCATGAGCCGTACCGTGCCAAAATCGCCAATCTCTTTACCATCGACGGCTTGAAGCGCGTCAATGTGGAAAGTGCCTCGGCCGGTGATATCGTCTGCCTGTCCGGCGTGGAAAACATCACCATCGGCGATACCGTCTGCGACACAAGTGCGCCCGAAGCGCTTCCGTTCGTCAAAATTTCCGAGCCGACGCTGGAAATGACCTTCTCGGTCAACGATTCGCCGTTTGCCGGCACGGAGGGCAAGTTCTGCACCTCCCGCCATCTGCGCGACCGTTTGTACAGAGAGCTGTTAAAGGACGTATCGCTTCGCGTGGAGGACGGCACGTCCAGCGAAAACTTCCGTGTGAGGGGGCGCGGCGAAATGCATTTGTCCATTTTGATCGAAACCATGCGCCGCGAGGGCTACGAGTTTCAGGTCAGCGCACCGAAGGTGCTGTATAAGGAGATCGACGGCGTGAAAAACGAGCCGTTGGAGGAAGTCTCCTGCGAGGTGCCGCAGGAATTTGTCGGTTCGGTCATCGAAAAGCTCGGCGCACGCAAGGGCGAAATGATCGATATGGTGCCGCACGGCGACCGCATGAACGTGGTGTTCCACATTCCGACGCGCGGTCTGTTCGGCTATCGCAACGAGTTTTTGACGGATACGCGCGGCGAAGGCATCATCAACGCGCTGTTTATCGGCTACACGCCGTACAAGGGGGATATTCCCAAGCGCGTGACCGGGTCGCTCGTTGCTTACGAAACGGGCAAGACCACCGCATACGGCATTTTCAACGCCCAGGACAGAGGTACGATGTTCGTCGTTCCGTCGCAGGACGTATACGAGGGTCAGATCGTCGGCGAATCGCCCAAGACCGACGACATCAGCGTCAACGTCTGCAAAAAGAAACATCTGACGGCGATCCGCTCAGCGGGTGCGGACGAAGCGCTCCGTTTGATCACGCCGGTCATTTTCAGTTTGGAGGAGGCCATTGAGTTCATCAACGAGGACGAGCTCATCGAGGTCACACCCAAATCGATCCGCTTGCGCAAGTCGGTGCTCTCCAACGTACAGCGTATGAAAAATGCCGCTAAGTTGAAGGGCTAAGCCATTTTTAGGAGGAAACGATGAAAACTGTCATGCTTGTGTTCGGGACGCGTCCCGAAGCCATCAAAATGTGCCCGCTTGTCAACGAGCTCAAAACGCGCGAACAGATCAAGACCGTGGTTTGCGTTACGGGTCAGCACCGCCAAATGCTCGACCAGGTGTTGCAGGCCTTTCACGTGACGCCGGAATACGATCTGTCCATCATGAAGGATAAGCAGACTCTTTTCGATATCACCACCAACATTTTAAACGGCATCGGCGCAGTGCTCGACGAGGTGAAGCCGGATGTGGTTTTGGTTCACGGTGACACCTCCACGACTTTTGTGACGGCGCTTGCCTGCTTCTATAAGCAGATTCCCGTCGGTCATGTGGAGGCGGGACTGCGGACGTATAATATTTTGAGTCCCTATCCCGAGGAATTCAACCGTCAGGCGGTCAGCATTGTTGCCAAGTACAATTTTGCGCCGACCGAGCTGTCCAAGGCGAACCTTTTGAAGGAGGGGAAAGACCCTTCGTCCGTATATGTGACCGGAAACACGGCCATCGACGCTTTGAAAACGACGGTGCGGGAGAGCTACACGCATCCCGAGCTTGAGTGGGCGAAGGACAGTCGGCTCATTATGATCACGGCGCATCGTCGGGAAAACCTCGGCGAACCGATGCACCATATGTTCCGCGCCATTCGCCGTGTGTTGGAGGAGCATTCGGATGTGAAGGCGATCTACCCGATCCATATGAATCCGATCGTCCGTCAGGCGGCCGACGAGGAGTTGGGCGGCTGTGACCGCATCCGCATCATCGAGCCGCTCGAAGTGTTGGATTTCCACAACTTTTTGGCGCGCAGCTTCATGATTCTTACCGATTCCGGCGGTATCCAGGAGGAAGCCCCGTCGCTCGGAAAGCCGGTGCTTGTCATGCGCGACACGACCGAGCGTCCCGAGGGTATCAAGGCCGGGACTCTTAAGCTCGTGGGAACGGACGAGCAGGTCATTTACGAAAACTTTAAGCGCCTGTTGGAGGATAAGGATGCCTACGAGGCCATGTCGGGTGCCAGCAATCCGTACGGAGACGGATTTGCCTGCAAGCGTATTGCGGATATTTTGGAAAATGCATAGAGGTATGCGGAAAGAGAAAGGAACACCATGTCTGAACAACGAATCACGGCGCATTTGAACACGCTGATCGAGCGCTATCCGTCGCTTGCCGTCGTGCGAGAAAGCATTGACGGTGCGTACCGTCTTTTGGAGGATTGCTACGCGCACGGCGGAAAGCTGTTGGCAGCCGGAAACGGCGGCTCGGCGGCGGACGCGGAGCACATTGTCGGGGAGTTGATGAAGAGCTTTGTGCTCGAACGCAAGCCGAACGAAGAATTTGCCGCTCGTCTTTGCGAAGCGGATACGGAGCTGGGAACGGTGCTTGCGGAGCATTTGCAGGGAGCGCTTCCGGCGATTGCCTTAGACGGGCATGTGTCTTTAACGACGGCATACATGAACGACTGCGAGCCGCTTTTGTGCTTTGCGCAACAGGTGAACGGCTACGGACGTGAGGGTGACGTATTTCTCGGCATCTCCACCTCGGGAAACAGCAAGAATGTTTTGTATGCGGCCGTGACGGCGCGAGCGAAGGGAATGCGTGTTATCGGGCTGACCGGTGAAAAAGAAAGCAGACTTTCCGAATTTGCGGACGTATGCATTCGCGTACCGCAGGTTGAGACGTACAAGATTCAGGAAATGCATCTTCCCGTCTACCACTGTCTCTGTCTCATGATCGAAGACCGCTTTTTCGGCCGGGGATAGCCCCGGGGCAATTTTTCGCGGGCAAATTTTAATTAAAAGGCGAAGCTTCGTCCGCGTGTTCTTACTCCGCCGTCCATCTTCAGGACGGACGGCTCTGTAAAATGCCGAAGTAAAATTTTGCGGGAAGCCGTACAGCAATTTTCGCGCCGGGAAAGCCCGGGGCAATTTTCGCGGGCGTAGTTTAGGTGGAATTGTTACTCGGTGGACGCGTTTTTTACTCCGCCGTGTGTCCAATGGCACACACGGCTCAGGCGACGAAGCATCGACGCGCAAGCTCAAAAACATAAAGCGGACTACAGCAAAATCAACTGTAGTCCGCTTGCTCTTTTATTCGGTTAACTTAGAAAATCGCGATAACGGCCTTGTCGTAGGTGTTGTCGATGAAGCTCTTGACATTTTCGCTCAAAAGCGCGTTCTTGAGCGCGGTGATCTTTTCGCTTGCTTCGTTGCCTTCCTTGACCACAAGCACGTTGGCGAAGGTCTGTGCGGCTTCGGATGCGGCGTCCTCGGTAGCAAGCGCTTCGGATACCTTTAAGCCGTTGGCAATGGCGTAGTTACCGTTGACGACGGCTACATCCACATCTCCGAGCACGGTCGGAACCAGAGCGGCTTCCATTTCAACGATCTCCACGTTTAACGGATTGCTTACGATGTCTTCCTTGGTGGCGGTCAGACCCGCGCCGTCCTTCAGAGTGATGATGCCCTTGTCCTGGAGAAGAAGAAGTGCGCGCGCTTCGTTGGTCACGTCGTTCGGAACGGCGATCTTGGCGCCTTCGGCCAGTTCGTCCAAAGAGGTGCAGGTGCCGGCATAGATACCGAACGGCTCATAGTGAACCTTGGCGACCGAAACGAGGTGTGTTCCGTTGTCTGTGTTGAAGGAATCGAGGTACGGCTGATGCTGGAAGTAGTTGGCGTCCACGTCGCCGCTTTCGGTGGCGTTGTTGGGGATCACATAGTCATCCATGACCTTGATAACGAGTGTGTAGCCCTCGGCCTTTAACGGCTCAACGCACTGTTCCAGAATTTCGGCGTGCGGAGAGGAGCTGGCCGCGACGGTGATAGTCTTGTCGTCCTTCTTGCCGCCGCAGGAGGCTAAGAGGCAGGTTGCCAACAGAGCGGTTCCGATGAGTGTAAGTACCTTTTTCATGATGAGATTCTCCTTTGCGTAATGAAAGAATGGTTATTTATATACGGTCACTTGTTGCGGATACGCTTGTCGCAGACCTTGGCGAGATGGTTGAGCACCTCTTGGAGAATCTGCACCAGAACGATCAGCAAAAAGGACGATATATACATTTTATCCGGCTCGTTGCGGTATAAGCCGTACTGGATGGCCACCTTGCCGAGCCCGCCGCCGCCGATCAGATAGGTCATCGGCGTGTAGCCCAAAATGGTGGTGATGGCAATGGCCGCGCCGACGATGAGCGACGGCTTCGCTTCGGGAATGACCACCTTGAGCATGATCTGCAAGTTGGTCGAGCCCATGGCCTGGGCGGCTTCGATCACGCCTGCGTCCACTTCGCGAAGCGATGATTCGATCATACGCGCCACAAACGGAGCCGAAGCCAAAACCAGATGGAAAATAAAGGCCGCATCGCCGATACGTGAGCCGACGACCGCCGCTGCCAGCGGTTGGGTGATGACCAGCAGAATGATGAACGGAATAGAACGGATCACGTTTACGACAAAACCGACCGTTGCATTGACCGTCCGATTCGGGAAAATGCCGTTTTTGGCTGTTCCGTACAGCAGAATGCCGAGCGGGACGCCGATGAGATAGGCGAGAAAGGTGCTGACCACCGTGACAATGAGCGTCGAAAGGATGGCTTCGCCGAAAAACGACAGGTTTTGTGCAGACAACAGATTTTGAAAAAACGCACTCATGCCCCGGCCACCTCCTCAAAGCGTACTCCGCGGTCGTTCAGATATTGTTTGACGCGCATGGCCGAAGACGGGTCGTCCGGAAGCTGGAGAAGCATTTGTCCGAACGCTTTTCCGTCGATGTTTTTGGTGTCCGCGCCCAGAATGTTGACCGGCGCATGGCACTCCATGACCAAATTGGAAATGAGCGGCTCGAAAGCGCTCTGTCCGTCAAAGGCTATGCGGATGATTTTATCCGACACAAGCGTTTCCACCGTCTCGCTTTTGGGAAGAATCAGCTCGCGTGCGATTTTGGACTTGGGGGAGAGAAAGACTTCCTTGACCTCGCCCGTTTCCACGACCGAGCCGTTTTCCATGACGGCCACACGGTTGCAGATCTGTTCCACGACCTTCATTTCGTGTGTAATGACGATGATGGTCACGCCGAGGTCGCGGTTGATGTCCTTCAAAAGCGCCAAAATCGAGCGCGTGGTGTTGGGGTCGAGGGCGCTGGTCGCTTCGTCACATAAAAGCACCTGCGGGTCGGTGGCCAAAGCGCGGGCAATGGCGACGCGCTGCTTCTGTCCGCCGGACAATTGCGACGGATAGGAATCCATGCGGTCGGCAAGTCCCACACGCGCAAGAAGCGCGGCGGCCTTTTCGCGTGCCGCTTTTTTCGGAACGCCGGTGATCTCCATCGGATAGCAGACGTTGTCGCGGGCGGTGCGTTGGGCAAGCAGATTGAAATTCTGAAAGATCATGGCGATCTTTCGGCGGGTGGCAAGTAAACTTTTTCGGTCGAGGGACGCCAAATCCACGCCGTCGAAAAGCACTTTTCCGTCGGTCGGACGTTCCAAAAGGTTGATACAGCGTACGAGGGTGGATTTTCCGGCGCCCGAAAGTCCGATCACGCCGAAAATGTCGCCCTTATGTACCGTCAGGCTGACGTCGCGCACCGCCTCGACCGAGCCGGAGATCGTTTCGAAGGTCTTGCTGACGTTTTGCAGTTCGATCATAAGAAACTCCTTATTTATCGATTGATATATAGGCTGTAAGAAAAAAGCCCGGGAGCCAAGCACACCCGGACAAGCACACGGCGGTTTTTACCGTAAAAAGCAGGCATTAAGCGAACGAACGGCAAAACAAAAGCCCCACACATGCGACATGTCCGGGAAAAGGCATTCGACCGCAACGAAAATCGGGGCGAAGAAGCGTGTTCTGCGAACGGGTCATCGGCTTTGCCATCCTTTCCGAGAAATTAAAACGTTTCGTGTATATACATACGCCAATCCGTTTCTCACAGTATAGCACAGAAAAAGCTCCGTGTCAAGGGCTTTTTCGGAAAAACGTTGTCGGCGGAGTTTTTTTGTGCATTTTGACCTTATACATGGCACAGGAAAAGAGGTACGATCGCGGGTAAGCGAAAACGCACAAACAAATGTCGAAAAAAACTTTCGTTTAAACGCACATTTTTCGTCCAAAAGCCTTGACAAACAGCGGAAAACATGATACAATAATCACGTTAGGCAATGGTGTATCAAATTTGAATTTACGGAGGGGTATCGAAGCGGTCATAACGAGGCGGTCTTGAAAACCGTTTGTCCGAAAGGGCGCGTGGGTTCGAATCCCACCCTCTCCGCCA
>CAZYFX010000010.1:0-25874 GCA_964646725.1 uncultured Oscillospiraceae bacterium | reverse complement strand
CGAAGGCGGGAGCATTCGGGTCGGTCGGCTCGACCGGCTTTTCGGTCTCTTGCGCCTTGACGGTCACGGCACAGGTCGCGGTCTTGCCGCCGTCGGCGGTTTTGACCGTAATGGTCGTGCTTCCGGCGGCTTTGGCGGTCACTACACCGTTCGAAACAGTGGCAACCGACGGGTTGGAAGATGTCCAAGTCACACTCTTGTCTGTGGCGTTCGAGGGAGCGACGGTCGCGGTGAGGGTTTCGGTGTCACCGACGGTTAAAGTAGAAGAGGTCTTGTTAAGCGTTACTCCTGTTACCGGGGGTGTATCGGAAAGAGCAAATGCTTGTAAATAAGGGTAACCATTATTTACACTCGAGGATATCGCCCATACTGTATCAAAATTCCAAATAACAAATGTTTTTTGCTTTTTCATCTCTGATGTAGAAAGCGGAATACCTTTTCCAGTATCACTCATACCGCTCACCAGTTGGTCATAATAACAAGCAGCAACTGTTATATCATCATTCGATCCACCTAATACTCCACCAATCTTTTCTGCATTTATATTCTTTGAATCTATTCTTCCTATTGCATAATTGCATTTAATAATCGTACCAACACTATTAGTATACCCAAACGAAGAAGAGTTTTTACCAACCAAACCGCCAAGATAATCGGACGTTCCGGCTTTAACTCCGGTTATCGCTACCATTGAATAACAATTCTCAATTGTAACAGGTTCTTTGGTGTTTGAAGATTCAGTATAACCTACAAGTCCGCCTACATTTTTATTAGCTTCTATGCTGCCGGTTGTATAACATTTTTTTATCTCAGTTCCGTTATATGCATAACCGGCTAACACGCCGACATTATCCGTTCCAACGCATATATTTCCATCAACAGCTAAATTGGTAATCGTTCCGCTTACTTTACCGAATAATCCTGTATATTCATATTCATCATTACCGATTGTCAAACCTGTAATTTTAAATCCTTGACCATTAAATAACCCGGAAAACGTCGTTCCGCTATGTCCGATCGGTATCCAATCACCATAAGAAGATAAATCAATATCATTCATTAGATAATATGTACCGGTTAATTTCTAACATTATTTAATTCTTCGGCCGTTGTAATGTAATGGATTGATGCCATCAAAGAAGTGTCTTCATTTGACGTCTGTTGCGCTGCACCATTATCGGCTACCGATAATTCAACTATTTTCTCTGTCTCAAATAACACTTTGTCCAAAGTCTCCGATTCAGACACACTCTCCCTTGCTTCTTCCACCTCCTCCATCACCGGTGCCGCCAACACCGCCCCCGGCATGGACAGCACCGTACAAAGTGCCAAAATACCGGCCAAAAGTTTTTTCAACATACCAATTCCTCCAATTTACAATTTTGTTATTATTGTAGTAATGATATTCTAACACCGATATATATCAATTGTAAATATTTTGTAACATAGTGGAATATCTGCAAAAAAGCAACTCTCGGATCTCTCCGAGAGCTGCCTACCCTTGATGTATACGACACGCAGAACCCACACGATCTCAACGGTTTCCGCTAACCGGTGCTTTTTGCAGACACCGACGGAAGCCGTTTTTTAACATTATGTAAATAATCGGTTTTGTACAAATTTACCTCTTGCATGTACACGCAGAATATGCTAAAATATAAGCAGTTTACAGGGAAAGGAGTCGTTTTGTGAAACACAGACCGTTAAAGCTCGGGACAGTCGTTTTGTTATGTACCCTGCTTATTGGTGCTTTTTCCTTTTCGCTTGTTTCGTATTCGGAAGGAAGCGACCCCCTTGTCACTCTCAGCTATCTGACCGAGATCATCCTGCCGCAATTCAAGAAGGACGTTTTGATGGAGGTCGCAAAAGGCGATACCGGAAACACAAATGCCGCTTCCGCAGAAAGCAGCTCCTACACGCTGTTAGAGCTCAAGTGCGGACAGAAATTATATGCCGAATCCGTTTTGGAGCTTATCGTTCGCCCGGGCAGTGAGGTATGCGTCATTTCTCCGTTTGATGAACAGGGCATTGCCAACATCACCGGCTCGAAGGAATATTTGGACGGCGATGCCGTCGAACACAATGCTTACTGTCTCATTCCGCGCGGCGGTGACGGACGCGGCATTGAAGTCTTAAATGAAAAATCATACATATTGGTTAGGGGGGAATATTCCATTGGTTAGGACGGAAAAAACAGTCGATAAGGCTGCAAAGAAGAAAGCAAAGGCGGATATGAAGGTATGGGCTACCCGTATTTTGGTTTGCCTTTTAGCCGCTCTTTTCATTGTTTCGACATTGATCGCAGTCATTCCCGCTTTCCTTTGATCGACCGACGAAACGAAAGGATCACAGCATGAAACGTTTATATACGCTCAAACGCATGATCGGGCTTGCGGTGCTTATAGGCTCTATAAGCACCGTCGTTTTTTCTCACGAGAAAGAGGCACTTCCCGTTCGTGTGGGACTTACCTACGGCACTTCGCCCATCACCGAAACGATTTTGGAAGCCGACGGCGGCTTTGAGATCGCGGTGGACGGTTACGACGAGAAGGCGCATATCGATGTCGGCACTCTCGTTTTCGCGGTGCATGACGGAATGCTTGACGTCAGCACACTGTTTGACGCGACGGTCGCATCGGTGCAAAGTCCCGAAAAAATACATATTTATCCGCTTGATGACAACGAAACGCTGTCCTTCAGCGGCAAGCCCTATCGGGGCTGTTTCGAAATCTCGGCCGCCGCCGACGGCTCTTTGCACATTGTCAATGTTTTGGAGGTCGAGGACTATCTGCGCGGTGTGCTTCCGAGCGAAGTATACACTTCCTGGCATGAGGAAGCGTTGAAAACGGCAGCGGTCGCGGCGCGTACCTACGCACTGCGGAGTATGCTGTCCTCGTCGCACACGCAAAGCGGATTTGATCTTTGTGCCACCACACATTGTCAGGTGTACGGAGGCGCGGCCAAAGAAAACGCGCGTACCGACACAGCAGTTGCCGACACGGCGGGGCTGGTGCTCAAATACAACGGTGCGCTTGCCACCACGCCCTACCATTCCTCGAACGGCGGCTATACGGAAAGCGCAGCGGCAGCCTGGGGCAGTCGTGCTGCGGATTATCCGTATCTGACATCGGTGTTCACGCCGTATGAGGATTATCGAAATGTGCCCAACGGAAAATGGGAGACGGTTCTTGCGCGGAACGAATTATCGACGCGCATTGCCTCCGCCTATGCGGCAAAAATCATCGACGGAATTGCCGACATAACGTATGAACGCGCCGAAAACGGCTACATTGAGCGCATGACGGTGACCGACGGTGCGGGAAATACCTACACCTTCAAAACGTCCGACGGTGTGCGTTCGTTTTTCGGTTCGTCGCTCGTCAAAAGTGCCAACTTCGGCATTGCCTACACCTATGTCCCGAGCGATGATGAAGTGACCCCCGCCGTTACCGTCATATCGGCCGACGGGATTTATGAAATGACCGCTGCCGACGGTTACGACTACGTTACCGCCGACGGTGTGGAAACCACCTATGGATTTGAAGAAGTGATCGTGCTCGACGGATCCGGCTACGGACACGGTGTCGGGCTCAGTCAGTTCGGCGCACGTTGTATGGCGGATGAGGGCTTTACCTTTGAGGAGATCCTGCAAACCTACTTTCCCGGCACCGTCCTCGAGCCACTGTTCCCGAACGATCCCGCCGCCGACGAAAATCGAATCGAAAACGAATAGGAGGCCGTATGCATATACCAAGCTCAGGCACCGACGTGCTTTGTATTTTACCGTTTGACCGTGCGCTTTCCGAGGCGCTTGAGCCGCAGAGCGACTACGACGTGTCACGTTGGCTGTATGTGCCTTGCGTGTACGACGAATATCGATATATTTTAGGCACACGCGGCGAAAATCCGCTCATTTGTATCGGTATCAATCCATCCACCGCGCACCCAGATGCGTTGGACAACACGCTCAAATCGGTGGAACGGATCGCTCATTACAACGGCTTTGACAGCTTTCTCATGTTCAATTTGTACCCACAGCGCGCCACTAATCCCGACGATATGGAAAAACAGCGCAACAATGCGCTTCATAGGGAAAATATGAAAGCCTTTGCATACGCTTTAAGCCTTTACGCAAACAATCGAACGCCGTCCGTTTGGGCGGCTTGGGGCGCGATCATCGAAAAGCGGCCGTATCTGTTCGAGTGTGTGCACGATATGCTGTCTCTCGGAGAAGAATACCACGCACAATGGTTCACGGCGGGAAAGCGCTCCAAGGTCGGGCATCCGCATCATCCGCTGTATTTGGCAAAGACATCGATATTGGAGCCGTTTGAAGTGAAAGACTATATCGGAACGTTTTTCGGACAGCGAGAATAGTATCGCTGTCCTTTTTATATGCTCCCCTACCCGATGACGGTATTTGCACGTTGTCAAACAATGTTGACAGATATGGGGTTCGCAATTGACATAAAAATCCCCTTAAAGCCGTCTCGAAGAATTTCAAGCGTCCGCTTTAAGGGGTACATTATGGTATAAGAGGTCTACTCAATCCTACCGGATCGCAAAACAGCTTGCGAATGCCATCCAAAACAGCACTGCGCGCACGACTGTGCGTCTTTCCGAAAACAGCCCTCGTTCGCAGATGATTTTATCCGCAAGCGCCACTGTCAATCCCGCCAAAAGCGGCACAAGGCAAGCACTCCATGAAAAGTCACGAAACAAAAGCAGCAGCCCCACACACACGGCAAACCCTGCGCTTTGCATAAGCAGCAGGCGGCCGACTCTTTTTTCGGGTGCGCCCGAGGCTCCGATGAGCGGAAAGACCAACGCGGGAATCACCTCACAGAGTCCGGCAAGCACAGTCATTCGCCCGAGGAAGACAGCCGTCAAGCCGAACAGCAGCCACACACGCAAAAGACTTATTCCGAACGGAGACACGATTGAATCACGTTTGTTCGACACATCAACGCAGCTCCTTTTTTATGCGCTCCAGCGCTCCTTTTTCCAGGCGGGAGACCTGTGCCTGACTGATGGATATTTCGTCGGCAACCTCCATTTGCGTGCGTCCCTTAAAGAAGCGCAGCATGATGATGCGTTTCTCACGCGGCGAAAGCTTTTCGATGGCCTGTGAAATGGCGATGCTTTCCAACCAGCTTTCGTCGGTATTGCTCGTATCACAGACCTTATCCATTACATAAACGCTGTCACCGTTTTCGTTGTATACCGGCTCATACAGAGAAACGGGATCGGCAATGGCGTCAAATGCAAGCGCAACATCCTCCTTTGGCACACCGAGAGCGGCGGCTATTTCCTCGACCTTCGGCTCGCGCGAAAGCTTGGCGGCTAATTCATCCTTAACATTTAACGCCTTATAAGCCAAATCGCGTACCGAGCGACTGACACGGATGGGCGCGTTATCCCGCAGATACCGCCGCAGTTCGCCGACGATCATCGGAACAGCATAGGTACTGAACTGTACACCGTGTGAAAGGTCGAAGTGATCGATGGCCTTGATCAAACCGATGCACCCCACCTGAAACAGATCGTCCGGATTCTCTCCGCGATTGGAGAAACGGCGAATGACGCTCAACACCAGCTTTAAATTGCCGGCAATCAAATCGTCTCGCGCCTTTTTATCCCCCGCCGCTGCCTTGCGCAACAGCTCATCCTTTTCCTTTGCGTCCAAAACCTTCAGCTGTGAAGTATTGACGCCGCATATTTCCACTTTTCCGCCACGCACCGAAAAGCCTCCTTTGTCTTGATCACAAAAGAAGTATTTCCAATTGGCGGAAGTTCATGCACGTTTTCACACAGCAACGGTCGTTTGCTGCATTTTACTTTTTCGACAACGCAAGCTGTTTCGGCAGCATTCGATTCTGTAAGCTTACCTCATGCGGGCACACTTACTCTATCCACCACCGAGGTGTCAGCTCGCCGAGCGTCACGACCGTTTCCGAGCTGTAATCCAGCATGATCTCCACATGATGATATGTTCTCGGCATGAGCTGAACCATCAGCTCTCGACAGGCACCGCACGGTGCCCCCGCTTCCCCGTTCGGCATAATGGCAAGCACCCTGGCGATTCGATTTTCTCCCTTCGTCAGCATGTTGAAAATCGCATTTCGTTCCGCACAAATACCCAAGGTCGAGCAGGTATCCACGCAAACGCCCGTGTAGATTTTTCCGCTTTCCGACAGGATCGCAGCCGCAACGCCGCCGGCGTCCACATAATCGGAAATTTTTCTTGCATTTTGCACATCTCGAGCCGCTTCAAGCATTTTTTGCCAAATCGCATCCATTCGACATTTCTCCTTCGTTATATAAAGCCGAAAACCTTGCGGAACCAGGGCTTTCGGCTTTTTTCCTTTATTAAACTATAGGTAAATTATATCTCCGGCAAGCGCACAAAGTCTCATGTCTGCTTATTAAACCGTCAACTCGAAATCCTTGCCCAATTCTCCGTGGAAGGCGGCCAGCGCGGGCTTGACATTGTTTTCCACAAACTCGACGACCTGCTCGGCACTGCGACCGGTGTAATTTTCGGGAACAACGATCGAATTCAGTTCCTCCATGGACAGTCCGAATGCCGGATCGTCGGCGATACGCTCCAGAAGATCGTTCTTTTCGCCAAGCTCCTTGACAACCTTCCCTGCCGCCATGGCGTGCTCACGAATGCGTTCATGCAGTTCCTGACGGTTACCGCCGCGTTTGACGGCATCCATCATGATGTTTTCGCTGGCCATGAACGGAAGCTCGGCCATCAAACGGGAGCGCACCATTTTGGGGTACACCACGAGCCCGTTGGTCACATTCATATAAATATTCAAGATCGAATCGACCGCCAAAAACGCTTCTGCGACCGAAATACGCTTATTGGCCGAATCGTCGAGCGTTCTCTCAAACCACTGCGTTGCCGCCGTAAAGGCCGGGTTGAGCGAATCGCAGATCACATAGCGCGCCAAAGCACAAATACGCTCGCTTCGCATGGGATTACGCTTGTACGGCATAGCCGATGAGCCGATCTGATGGGCTTCGAACGGTTCTTCCATTTCCTTGAAGGACTGCAAAATGCGAAGGTCGTTGGCGAACTTATAGGCACTCTGCGCAATGCCCGAAAGTGTTGCCAGAATGGCGGCATCGACCTTTCGGGAATAGGTCTGACCCGATACCGGCACCACGCCGTCAAAGTCGAAATCGGCACAGATAAGTTCCTCCAGCTTTTTGACCTTTTCGGTATCCCCCTCGAACAGCTCCATGAAGCTTGCCTGGGTACCGGTCGTTCCCTTGGAGCCGAGCATTTTCAAGGAAGACAGACGATAGCGAAGCTCGTCGAGATCGTACAACAGCTCGTTGATCCAGAGCGTAGCACGTTTTCCGACGGTGGTTGCCTGGGCCGGCTGCAAATGCGTATAGGCCAGACAAGGCATATCCTTATACTTGAGTGCAAATTCGGTCAAATTGGCAATGACCGAGCACAACTTCTTTTCGATGATTTTCATGGCCTCGCGCAACGCGATCACGTCGGCATTGTCACCGACATAGCACGAAGTCGCGCCCAAATGAATGATGGGGGCGGCATTGGGGCAAACCTTGCCGAACGTATACACATGCGCCATCACGTCGTGGCGAACTTCTTTTTCGCGTGCCTCGGCCACCTCATAGTCCACATCGTCCAGATGGGCGGCCATTTCGGAAATCTGCGCGTCGGTGATATCCAATCCGAGCTCCTTTTCGGCCTTGGCAAGAGACAGCCAAAGACGACGCCAAGTGGTAAACTTCATGTTGGCGGAAAAGACATACTGCATTTCCTTGGAAGCGTAGCGTGTGGAAAACGGGCTGACGTAGGAATTATACTCCTGCATGATAAATCTCCTTACAGATCAACATGAATATGTCGATTATTTCTTCTCTTCGATAAGCTTTTGTACGGCGGCAAGCTTTGCGGATACGCACAGAACGCGCATTCCCTTTTCCAGCTCCTCAATCTTCGGGAACGACGGTGCGATGCGGATGTTGGTATCGCCCGGATCCTTGTGGTACGGGAAAGTCGCACCGGCCTCGGTCACAACAACGCCCGCTTCCTTTGCAAGCGCGACTGTTTTGAGCGCACAGCCGGCATACACGTTCAAGCTGATGAAATATCCGCCCTTGGGCTTTGTCCACATGGCAATGCCGGTATCCGAAAGACTTTCCTCCAAAACCTGTTCGCAAATCTCGAATTTCGGACGCAAAATCGCGGCATGCTTCTTCATATACGCACGAATACCGTCGGCCGATTTGAAATAGCGCACATGACGCCACATGTTCATTTTATCGTGTCCGATGGTCTGCTTCTGCATGATGGACTTGATATAGTCGATATTCTCCTTCGAGCCGCCAAGCGCGGAGACACCCGAGCCGGGATAGCTGATCTTGGAGGTCGATGTGAAAATGAGCGGCAGATTGCCGTTACCGTACTTTTCACATTCGGGAAGAATGTCCGGGAGCGTGTCTCCCTCGTCGTACAGGTCGTGTACAACATAGGCATTGTCCCAGAACAAACGGAAATCCTTCGCCGCCGGCTTCATGGAAGCGATACGTTGAATGACCGCGTTCGAGTAGGTCGTTCCGGTCGGATTGGAATACTTCGGCACACACCACATACCCTTGACGGATTCGTCGGCAATGAGCTTTTCTACCATGTCCATATCCGGCCCGTCGGCCAACAGCGGAACATTGATCATTTCGATACCAAGGCTCTCACAAATGGCAAAATGACGGTCATAGCCCGGCACGGGACATAAAAACTTGATTTTATCCTGCTTGACCCACGGCGTTTCTCCGCAGACTCCGTACAGCATGTAGCGCGCCACCGCGTCATACATGAGGTTTAAGCTGGAGTTGCCGCCGACGATGATCTGATTCCACGGCACACCGATAATATCGGCAAAAATCTTTTTGGCATAGTCAAGACCGTCCACCAAGCCGTAGTTGCGGCAGTCGAAGCCGTAATCGGTAAAGCAATCGGCGTTGGAGGAAATGGCGGTCAACATTCCTTCCGACAGGTCGAGCTGCTCCTTGCAGGGCTTGCCTCGGGTCATGTTGATGTCAAGTCCTTGCGCCTTCCAGTCCTCATATTCCTTTAATAATGCAGCTTCCCGTTCTTTTAACTGCTGCAAATCCATCGAAAGATAACTCACGGATACAGATCCTTTCAAAGCATATTTGTGCGAAAGCCGCAGCTTTGCACTGCTTGAATTATTATACACCAAATTATTCGTAATTGCAATACTTTTCAAGGAATTTTACATTTTTTTGCATAATTTGAAATTTCGGTTTGCAAAATGGGGCGAAATCAGGCTTTCTCGGGGAAATCGGATGAAAAGAAAAGGCTCGGCGGCGGATTTGTCTCCGTTCCAAGCCCTCACAGTTCGATTTTCGTCAAAAAAGCGGCACACCTTCATTTATCCCCGGCCGCTTCGTTTTTTCTTTTCGGCGGCATGACCAACGGATCATCCTTGGCATACGGAACAAGGCGAAGAAATTCATACGCGCGCCCCTCCGAAAGAATCCGATAATACGCAAGACCCTGTTCGGTCGCATATAGCTCATAGGACGCGAGCGCATCGAAGCGACAGATCATGCGCAGCGCGGCCGCGTCGTATTTTTCCCGCGTATATAATTGCCACCTATTTTCGTGCTGGAATGCGGCATACAGATCATAAACCGGTTCAAAGGATTCCTTTCGTAAACTCAAAAAGGCTTTTGTCAAATCGACAAGCTCATGGGCGATCCACCCGGCAGTCAGCGGGACGGGACGACCTTTTTCGATTTTCAAAGCAAACATCTCCGCTTCCGTTCTAAGGTTCTAAATCGTCCATTCAAAATTCAACGGACAGTCCTCAAGATTAAAGGGATAATCCTCGTCCGCCAACAGATCCTCCACCTCGACGCAGAAATACATCGCTAACTTTTCAAGCGAAGCGCGACGTGGCATGGAAGAGTCGAGCCAGGCGTTCATGGTACGTAAATCGATCCCGAGAGACCGACACAAAACCTGAGGCGTGATACCGCGCTTTTCGCACAAACGGAGAAGATTATCTTTGAACATGAGATCACCCCATATAGGATTTTACATGTATATTATACACCGATTTGTGCGAATTGTCAAGAGTCAGGCTGATATTGTTTTGGTTTTCGTGCAAAAAGTCATTAATTGATGTTCATGCTCCTGCCACGCATAAGTTTCATATAACCTAATGGTAAAAGAAACGGCTCCGCGATTTCTCGCAGAGCCGTTCCCAAAAGGAGAGTTCGTATATGCTGATTTTCACATATACCGAAAAGGATAGAATTTCATTATTCGACAATATCGCCTGTCGCAGTGAGTATTTCGGTCACAACGCCTTGCTCCGCATCGGACAGCGATTCGAAATGCTCGTACATTTCAAGAGCAACCGTGCGAACGCTTGCTTCGCGAACCGCGCCGTAAAAATAATGGCAGCCAAAACGAACGAAGGGTCTTGCAACCATGATCTCGTCGTAGTTTTCACTCGGAATGTTCATGAGCGCAGCCGTAAATGCTTCGTTTTCTCCGGCAGTCACATCGGAGAGTATGCTGCCGTCCGCATCGTAAACCTTGTCGATGCCGTTGGCCTTGTCGAATGCCAAACCGCTGACATACTTTACGCCGCCGAAGGTCGTACCCGAACCGTTTTCGTCGGGACCGTAGCCGAAGTTCAAATCCGTTCCGTTTAAGAGAGACTTTCTCGAAACGATGAAGCCGTAAGCGTCGGGACGGACATTCTTCAATGCGGCGGAGATATCACTGGTTCCGTTTTTGATATCGAGATACATTAAAGAGACAAAGCGCAGACCAACCGGATCGACGGTGCGCAAAGAATTCTTTTTGAGCGTTTCGGGTATAACCATTTCATCCATGATCCAAACGGCATAGAAGGTTTTGTCACCGGTCAGATCGATCGAAGTCACCACATCGTTCATGCTTGCGTCGGCCCGTTCCGCCCAACCGACAAAGGTGTAACCGGTGATCACCGGCTCATCGGTCGTGAGCAGATAGCCCTTGCCGACACCGCGTCCCGTTTCTGCCGCAACGGTATGAAGAATGTCGCTTGTGGTTGCATCTTCGGGTGCGTTGAGATCGTAGGTCACGGTGCAAACACCGTCTCGGTAAATGCGCATGTAGTCAATGTACGCATCAAACGAACCGTTGACTCCGGTCGGTTCCAGCAAAAACGAATCGATTTTGCTTCCGTTCCAGCTGTCAAGATTCAACGCGGACATAGTGCAGGTGATTGTAACAAATTCGTCTGTTTTGACTGTATACTCTTTGTTGCCGATCATCGGAGCTTCTTTGGGTTTTCCGTCCCCGATATAGTATCGAATCTTTGTTTTGACCTGATTCTTTTCTTCGGCCACGCCGTCGGTGATGTGAGAAACATTCGTATATTTGGTACGCATCTGAAATACGGAATACTCTTTGGGGTCAAAATTTTTTCCGCTCGCGGCAAAACGGGAAACAGGGAACCAGAACTTTACGTCGGTCGGATACCAGCCATCTTTTTTATCCACATGAATGTGATAGTACGTGTTTCCGTTTTCCGTAACCGTCTCCACGGAATCGGGCGCTGTGCTTGCATCCACCAATCCGTCTCCTTCAAACGAAAAGCCCATGGCCGGAAGCGAAGCATCCTGATAATACGGACTGAACATCTCGCCTTTGATCGTTTTCACGTCGGAAACCGTTTCACCGGCTGAGAAGTGTATGCGGCCGTTCGACCACTTAACAAAGTTTTCTTCCGACATGCCGAGCGAAGACGGAGTCGGGAAGGTAAACCAAGTCTCGAGATCGTATTTTTTATTTATCGTTCCGTCTGTCAAAAGAACACCTTCAACGGTCACGGGGTAAAGAACGATATCTTTGTTTTCCAACGGAACTTTGGTTGCGATTTTCATCTCGCTTGCGTCTGCTTTCGACAAAGCAAAGCCGCAGCACCCCTTCGTTGCGCGCGTATTGTTAACCGTGTATTCGGTCATCAATTTGCCGTCCGCGTCATAAAGAACGTATTCGGTGGCAAGAGCGCTTCCCTTGCTGTCAAGATAAGTCACTTTGTAATACGGAATGATCGAAAGGTTGTCGATATAATAGGTTTCGGCAATATCGTTGTTGACAAATTCGAAGCCGAACCACCATTCGGTACGGGTGCCCCCGTTCCACACGGCCTTTCGGTTGTTGTAAGAAGTCCAAACGCCTTGTTTCGAGCTTTCGTTCAATCCCAACTCGGCCAAATAGTAATTCTGGCCGATGTGCGGCTGCGAAGTCGTGCCGATATAGATTTTTGTACTGCCGCTGATCGAATCGGTTTTTCGAAGCATATCCGTATAAATATCGAAAGACACATGATACGGGCGCTCCCATTCCTGGTCAACCTTAACTTTCAATGCGGTGAGCCAGAAGTTTTTGTAATTGGTATTTCTTGTAAACTTTAAAGCTTTTTGCGAAGTGTTTCCGCCGATATCACTCGGAACATCGGTGATCGAAAGGTCTTTCATATAGTCACCGAAGAGCGCGATGGTATCGGGAACGCTTGTCATGTCCTCAAAATCCAATGCAGCCGACGTTCCGGTCAATTCATTTAAGCCGGGCGCGTCACTTTGTTGTGCCGTTACGCTTGCCGTTTCGACGGCTTCGTCGCAATTGTTTCGGGCGCTCTCCACGGTTTCCGGTTGCGGCACGGCAAAAGCCCCAAGGCTTGTCAACATGCAGGCGCTAATCAGGCAAATCAGTCTTTTTTTCATACTCTTTCATCCTTTCGTCTTTTTGTGATTTGCAAAATTTATTCCCATGGCAGAGGCCGTCTCCGCACGGAAGAAAACCTCTGCCGCATGGTTGCGTATAAACTATTGCTTAACGACCTTGATATCCGAGATCAAATAGCTGACGGAAATCCTGTTTTCCGGCGTACCCCAGAACTGGAATTTATCGCCGTCCTGCGGATAGTAATCATCCGCGATTTTGACGGTTCGTACAATATCGTACCAGCCTTTTCCTTCGGTTACGGAGATATCGTGTCCCACACGGTGATTATCGAGTGCTCGGTTGGATTGTGTTCCGTAGATAAGTGTTGCCGCAATATGCGTGGAGTAAGTCTCTCCGTTCTGATCCTTTAACGGATACACTCGGTACGAAACCGTATAGGTCGCTCCCGCTTCGAACTGCATGTTAATGTTCATATAGGTGTACAGGTTATCCCGTGTATTCGCTTCAACCTTAAACACCTTCACATTGCTGTCCTCGGGGTCATCGGCAACGAGAATATCCGCGTTTCCGCCGCTAACGGTAATGCCGTCCGGATACGAATCGCCCGCATTCAGAATCAGTTCGGTCGGTCGTGTCGGTTCGGGAATCAGCATTTCTTCCGGAATTTTCGCCGTACACAGTCTCAAAGAACGGATCTCATATACTTCCTTTCCGTTGTACGGATCAAAGCGCAGCCGAATAATCTTCCCTTTCCACAGGGCATGGCTTCTCAAATCGAATTTACAGAGAATCGTATCGCCAAGCTCTGCGTCGCTCGGAATAATATACTCGCCCTTTACGCCCTTCGACGCGGAATAACCTCCGTCTCCTTCGTTCATGAAGAACAGTTCGGGTGCGGAGCGAAGCATCAGTTCATTGTACTTTACGCTGTAAATAATAATCTGATAGTCGGAGGCCTCAAACCAAACTGTTCGAATCGCCGCCGTATCGTCGGCGGTCGGTACAAAACGCACACTGTCAGATGTGTTTTGCAGCGGTTCGGTGCACTGTCCGACCCACCCGGCGGTATTGTCTTCTTTAGCATTCCACTCCCACTGGTTCTCATCGTCCACATACTTGAAGCTGTTGTATGTTGCTTCTTTTTCCGCTTCCTCCGCGTTCTTTCGGAACGCGATGTCGGCATCGTAGGTGAAGCGCACATAATCAATGTAATAATCTTTATCGGAAGTAAACGGATCGACTCGTATCGAAGAAAGAACGCCCTCCATATCCGAAGCGGAGGCCAAATCGAAAAGGATCTCAAAGGTATCGCCCGGTCGGATGTCTTCGGGAAGCACATATTCGCCCCCCACACGATACTGACCCGAAAAGTCTCCGCGTCCCTTTTTGATGTAGAACAGTTCCGCGCCGTTCAAAGTCATATCTTCCTCATACCGTAAACCGACCGTCAAAGCATTGTATACATCAAAATCGAGAGTCATTTCACGTTTTAAAATGAAGCCCTGGTCATTTCCCAAAGCGGTTGACTTAATGTAATCTCCTTCGGTACTGAGAACGGAATTGTGTCCGACGAATCCCATCAGCTCGCCGTCCAATCCGAATTCATAGCAATCGTTTTCATAAGCCGCAAGAATTTCGTATTCTTCGTCCGAGCAGGTTTGAATGCGAATATCATTCTCGACACGACGGACGTCATAACCGACAATTTGTATGAATTTCATGATTTGGAGAACCGGCAAACCGTCGCGGAGCTTAAAGGTAAAGCCGAGGTTCTTTTCTTCGCCGTTCACAAGCACTTTATTCGAACCGACGGTCAAAACGATCTTATCGTTATTCCGATTGTAGAGCGTCAGTACGCCGTCACCGGTAAAGCGATCAAATTCGTGATACAGTCCGCATTTTGTGAAGAACGATGCTTCCACGGTCATTTCAAGATCGCCGTCATCCGTTACACTCGGCGTAAAGGCGGAATTCTGAACCTGTCCGTTGATATAAACATTGACTCTGTCTTTCATTCCGTACAATTCGAAAGCGGCGATATCGAAGGTGGAAGCGATTGTATTTGGGTCGAGACGGAGCGTTGTTACTGTACCCGTCCAAGCCGAATTCTGTGTGGGCAGGAAATAATAATCCACATACTCGTCCACCGCCGTAACGGAAACGGTTAAGCTCTTCGCCCCGTCCAATTCGGGCGATTCTCGCGTTGCAAAGAATATCTGAATCTTTCCGATTTTGTCGGTCTTCATGCGCAGATGAATCACATGAACATCCTCAGCCTGTACGGACAAGGTTTGAGCATTGATAATTCCATAGTCAAACGAATTGCCCACACCCGAAAGAACACCGTCCTTTTCGGTCAGCGAAATGATATTGTGGTTCGCCTTCCACCCCGATTTGGTCGAAAGGGTCGCGCTTTCGTCAAGCAACTCGTAGTCTTTATTAAGAATATCCGTGGTTAAGGATATATCTTCCAACATAAGGCGGCGAATGGGCGAATGCTGCGGAGGATACATTTTGGTGATTCGGGCCTTTTGCGCATCGGTCAGCGGTGCATCGGCTTTCGTATGATCGGAAGTATCTCTCGTGAAGGTTTTGCGAATATTTTCAAGCAAGGAATATCCGATGGACTGCGTCGGCGCCACATAGTGACCTTCGGAGTACTCATTGAGCGTCGAGACGATCAGCGTATTGTCTTTCCATGTGCCCGTTTGATAGGTTGCAAGGATCTTTTTAATATCTTGGCACACCTTTAAGTGATCCTCGGCCGACACGAAGCCGGAGCGTACAAAGCCGCGTCCCACGGCATTGAAGCCTACGCTGACCGTCGGAATATGGTGATTTCCCGCTTTTTGGGCGTTTTGATCAAACGTGCGATTCTGCTCAATCTGGTAATCGCCGTCCGAGCCCGCACTGCCCCACTGGTAGGCGTAGGTCGCATCGAAGCCGAGCGAATTCATATAATCGTAGGAAACATGCCATTCGTTGTCGGAGATCAGAATGATCCCGTCGTAGCCGTATTTCCGAATGTCTTCATTCATGAACTCGATGGCTTCGCGCACACCCTCAACACTGCCGAAAGTCTTTTCGAGGTTCTGCGGTTTGAATACGGAAATCAGGACCTTGTTGTCCAAGCGGAAATAGCGGTCATCTTTAAAATAGTATTCGACCCAGTAATTCCAGATACGTTCTTTCCATGCATCGAAGCCGGAAAAGTCCTTTTGTCCGGCATTCTCCCACAGTATGCAGAAATCCAGAAGATCGCTGTATTTTGCATTGAAGTAGCCGTCGTGCAAGGCCGAGAACGAATAGTCCTGATTCTTGATCGGAGTGGTGTTGGAAGCATTCGGAGAATACCAGCAAACGTGCAGGAAATCAATTCCGTGTTCGACCAACTGCTTGATCTCCCAATCCGCCGCTTCACGAGAACCTTCATCGTAATAGCCCAAATACGGCTCGAATTCCGGAAAAGCCGAAACCGAATCCCAACCCTCGCGCACGTTGAAGTCGCGCCACAGCCAGCATACGTTGATACCGATGTTATAATCGACGGATTCGGCGACCTGCGGATAAGACGGGTAATCCTCATGCTCCAAAAGGTTGTAAACACAGATATCGTCCAACCACATGATCGCATCCTTTTTCGGGGAGAAGTTCACCGAGAAGCCGTTGATGTAAGGAGCGGAAAAATCCGTCTCCGCGCGTTTTTTTCCGTTTACCTTAATGATTGCCTTTCCGGTTTCGGTGTCGGCGTCCACTTGCAAATGCTGCCAGATGTTGGCCAGATAATCGTTGACGACCGTGTCACCGTAATAAAGCTTGCCGTCTTTTGTTTCAAAGGTAAAGACCTCTCGCTCATCCGACATAAAGCTTACGCGCGCGCCGTCCGTTATTTCCGGGAACAGTACGAATGCTTCCAAGCCCATCGGGCCGTTCATCTTTTCGAAGGAAACGGAAGCTTCGGAGGTTTCTCCCGCCTTTGTATTGGATTTTAAGCTGTAAAGCTCGCTTCCGACCTGACCGGCTATGGATGCAAGTCGGAAATTGCCACTCACATTCCAGCCACTCGGATTCTCGCCGGAACTTGCGCCCGAAACCACAAAACGTTCGTTGATCGGTCGGTTTTTCCACATTTCGCCGTAGTTGAAATATACGCTTCCGACCCCCTCTTGGGTCGTGCCGAGCTTCAGTCTGGAAATGCTCTTGTCCTCAATAAACACCGACCCCGCGTCACGGTTATTGATCTTGACGGACGCCGTATTTTTGTCCAAATCAACCGTAACGGTTACGGCATACCACTGCATTTCGTTTTCCGAAACGACCACTTCGGATACCGAACGGTCGATTCCCTTTACGACCCACACACCCTTTTCGGGAGTGACCGTAACTACATTTTCTTCATTCGGATTCTGAAAAGCCACATATACGCCTTCATCGCCGCTCTGAGCCTGTATGTACAGCTCCGCTGTAATTACGCCCTCGTATTCTTCGTTAAAATCGCGGTTCAGTGCGTAAAACTGTTTCTCGTTCAAATCGGTCATTCGGAGAAAACGCTCGGTATCGGACGAATTGTCAAGCAACCAAAAGCGGTTGTCACCGTTCCAACCGTTCGGAACTCCTTCGTACCGTGCACTTTCGCTGTTGGCTCCCGAATACGGAACCTCCATGATATAGTAAGAATCCGTAAACTCTCGCACCGGTTCATCGACAAACTCCTTGGACACGCGTTTTGAAGCGTCGGCAATACGCACGGTCATGGCCGCCATTTCGGAACGTTGAAGATTCGAAACCGGCGCAAAGTTTCCGTATTCGTCGTTTCCGTTTAAGACGCCGCCCTCGTAGAGCGATTTTATCGCTTCATACGCGGGATGGTTGCTCGGAACATCCGGGATCGCACCGACCGTATTGATGTCGCTCAACACGCTTTCTGAAGCCACTGCCAAAAGGCGCGCCATTTCGAAACGCTTCAGCTCTCTGTCGTAGTTGTCAAAATCATCGTCCGCCATCAATCCGTTCGACAGAGCATACGATACGTATTTTTCGTACCATTCGCCGCCTGCAACGTCGGGAATTTCCGTTCCCGTCAGCGTCATATAGATACGCGACGCGACCGTGATTCCTTCGGCCACCGAAAGAGTGCCCGACGGAGAAAAGGTATTGGCGCTGTCCCCCTTCATAAGTCCGTATTCGTATACGTCCTTTACATTGTCCGCATACCATTCGTCTTCCGCCACGTCTGTAAACATTCCGTCGGTATACGTTTGCTGCTTGACAAAATCGGCGCTTGCGCAAAACGGAAATGTGCTCGCCAAAGCTCCGACAGTCAAAAGGATGGCAAGCTTTTTCGAAAACAACATGTTCTTCTCCTCGCTTTCTTTTTATTATAGGTAGATTTCGGTATGACCGTTTGCTTTTTTAACGTCATATGTTTTTCCGAGCACGGACAAAAGCGAACCCATCCGCACGACCGGCAAACCGTCACGGGTTTTCACGGTATAGCCGAGAGGTTTATCCGTTCCGCCGACATTTACGAAGTCTCGGCCGTTTTCAAACGTATAAGCCATGTTATTTCGGTCTTTGAGGAACAGTTTTCCTCCGCTCGTCCAACGGTCATATTCATAATACAATCCGAGCTTGAACAAGAGCATTTTATCCACGGCGATCTCAAAATCGTCGTCACATGCGATCGGCGTGAACGGAAAATTGAATCTTGTTCCGTCGATATACAAATCCATGGGAGATGCCGCCGATTTGAGAAAATCGATTTCAAGGATTTCAAAGCTTCCTACGCCGCCGATCGGATCCAAACGAAACCCGATCACATTTCCACGCCAATCGCCGTTCTTGGTAAGCAAATAATAATCGACGAACTCGTCCGAGCGGCATATCGGAACAGTCAATACTTTACTTCCGGTGTAGCGCGGATCCGTGTCCGTCGCAAAAAACAGTGCAATCGCGTCACCGGGCTCGGTTTTACAACGCATTTTCACACGGATCGCATCAATCTCCGAAGCAAGATGAGATTCGCAGCATATAATGTTCGGGTCGGCTTTATCCGCCACACAACTTAACATGCCGTTTCCGAGTTCAACCTTGCAGATACGGTCATTCGGCTTCCAAGCCTTCGCGTCGTCTTCTCTATCCATGGAAAAGCGACGTACAATTCGGCATTTCTTTTCATCCTTAAAAATGTCTGTGTCGTCCGATTCCGTAAGCAGCTGTCGAAGCGGCGCATATTTCGGAGGATACATACGGGTAATGCGTTCAAGTTGACGATCGGTCGGGCGAACGTTATAAAGCGAATAGTCCTCGTCACCGCTTTCCGTAAATACGCGCCGTACATTGTCTAAAAGCGTATATCCTATAGAGAGTGTCGGGGCGACCAAATGTCCTTCGGAATACTCATTCCATGTCGAAACGATAAGGGTATTGTCCCGCCATGTACCGGTATGGTATTCATCCAAAAGATCCTTGATGTCACGGCACACCTTTAAATGTTCTTCCGCGGAAACAAATCCCGAACGGTTGAATCCGCGCCCGACACAGTTGAACCCGACGCTGACCGTCGGAATATGGTGGTTGCCGGCGGCCAGAGAACGTGCGGCAAAGTCGTGATTCTGTTCGATCTGATAGTCGGCTCTGTCGCCTGCTCGTCCCCATTGATATGCATACGAACCGTCGATACCCAATTCGTTTAAGTATTCATAGCTTTGGTAATGCTCATTATCCGAAAGAATAAGAATACCGTCGTAACCGTATTTTTTAATGTCATCGTTCATAAAGGCAATCGCTTTTCGAACGCCTTCGGGTCCGCCGAACGTAATCTCCAAATTCCTCGGAACGAATACCGTAAGTACCGCTTTGTTGTCCAAGCGCAAATAACGCTCATCCTTGAAATAGTACTCCACCCAGTAATTCCACACGCGGTTTTTCCATTTTTCGAATCCGCTGATATCCGCCATTCTCGCATTTTCCCACATGATGCAGAATTTGACTAAGTCGCTGTATTTTGCATTGAAATAACCGTCATGAAGCGCCGAAAAAGAATAGTCCTGATTTTTGATCGGCGTATCGTCCGCACCGTTCGGAGAATACCAGCAGGCATGAATAAAATTGATTCCGTTTTCGGCCAACTGCTTGATCTCCCAATCGGCATATTCGCGCGAGCCTTCGTCATAGTATCCCATATACGGTTCGAATTCGGGGAAAGAAGAAACCGAGTCCCAGCCCTCTCCGCAGTTGAAGTCGCGCCACAGCCAACACACGTTCGTTCCGATGTTGTAACGGTTCTTCGGAACATGCGGCTGCGCGGGATAGTCGTCGTGCTCGACCATGGGATAGGCTTTTATGTCATCCAACCACAGCACCGCATCCTTCTTCGGGGCGAAAGTGACCTTTATGCCGTCGATCGCGTCCGCGTCAAAACGAACGGTTGCCCGAAGCTTTCCGTTGACCCGAATAAGTGCTTCGCCCGAAGAAGAATCCGCATCCACGCAAAGCCCCTGCCAAATATTCGGAATGTAGTCGTTCACCGCAAGATCGCCGTAGTAAAGCGCACCGTTCTTCGTTTCAAAGGTAAATACTTCTTCCGAGCCGTTGACAAACGACAGGCGCATTCCGTCGGTTTTCTCCGGCAAAAGGAAATACGCTTCCAAACTGAATTTTTCGTTCAGCCGTTCGAAACGCCTTTGCGCCGAAGAAACCGCTCCGCCTTTTGTCGAGCTCTTGAGGCTGTATATCTCGCTTCCCTTGCAAGAAGCCGTGGAGGCAAGCGAAAAATTGCCCGCAACCGTCCAACCGCAAGGACGCTGCCCTGCGCATGTATCCGGGACGGCGAAATGTTCGTTCAGCGCGTAATCCTTCCACATGCGGACATATTCCAAACGAATCGAGCCCGTTCCTCCTTTTTGAGTGCCGAGCTTCAGTCGGCTGACACTTCCCGAACCGACCGAAACCGTCGGTACAAACGTGTTATTGATGCAGGCCGAAGCAATTCGCTCCGTCAGATCCAATGTCAGAATAACCGAGTATCGCGCGCTTTCCGATGCGTCCACCACTATTTCGGAAAACGCTTCGTTGTTCCCGACAAGCACCCATTTTCCGTTTCGAACCGAAAGCTTGACAAGCGGCTCATCCTCTGCGTCGGTCATTGCAACATACACGCAGTTGTCCGTGCTTTTGACGTCCAAAAGCAGTTCGGCCGTGATAACCCCCTCCTTCTCGGGAGCGAAATCACGGTTTAAGGCGTAGAAAGTATCCGATGAGGTGTCGCGCATATGGACAAAACGGTTCTTGTCGGAAAAATCTTCGTTTTTCATAAAGCGATTGTCCGGCTTCCAGCCGTTCGGAACGCCTTCGTAAAAAGCGGACGTACTGTTGGCGAAGGTTGTCGGAGCGTCCGCAAGATAATAGCCCTCCGTAAGTTTTCTTTTGAATTTAATCGTATGATCCATATCGTTTCCTCCCGTTTTTCTACGGCACACATCCGAGCATAGCAACCGTATTCCTTGGCGCGATTTGTGCAAACATACACAAAAAACGTTCTTGACAAATATTATCTTGTATATTATAATAAACGAAACGGAAGAAAAATCCAATAACTATAATCAGCATAATAATGGAGAAAACGCGCATGGCAGTTGAAAATTTATTTCCGATTCTTTATCCCGAGCATTTCAACCGAACAGCCCCCAACGAGGATCTGTATAAAGTGAAGCAATCTCTGTCCAACCGACACTTGCTGTATCTGGAATACATCGGATGCTCGCACCCGGATCCGATGTATGAAATTTTCAACAACAATCCGACCTCCTTCTCCGTTGAATATGTTTTATCCGGAAAAGGCTATTTGATTCTCGATAACAAACGAATTACGGTTTCGGCCGGTGACACGTTTGTGTACCTGCCCTTCGAGTATCGGCACTATTGGGCTGACCCACAGGAGCCGTGGGAGAAAATATTCATCACTTTTTCCGGAAGAATGGCGCAAAAAACGGCAAAAATGTATAACATCCCACGTTCGCTTTGTATCAAAGGCTTCGACACAAGCACTAAACTGAATACCCTCATTTCTTTAGCCCGCTCCGCTGTGCAAGACAATAGTGACCCCACCGAAAAAATAATTCCGATATTACATGAACTTCTGTACGGCATTTACACGAACATTCATCGCAACGTCTCCACTCTCACCGAGGAAATCATGAAAGATTATCTCGACAATCATATCAACAAAACCTTTTCCATGGATGATTTCGCCGCTTCCATGAACCTTTCCAAATCGCAGATCACCCGACTTTTCAAAAAAGCCTACGGCACTACACCGTACAAGTATTTACTGAATCAGCGTATCGATGAAGCGAAAACAGCTTTGATCGAAACAACGGAACCGTTAAAAAACATAGCGGGTATTACCTGCTTTTACGACGAATACTATTTTTCCACCTACTTTAAACAGATAACGGGCTATTCACCTTCCGAGTATCGACGTCTCTTTTCCTCAAAAACCGTTCAAAATGTGTGAATACACGATATCTTTTTTCAAAAATATGCCGTACAGCTCTTGAATTTATGCAAAAACAGTAGTATAATATGCAGGTAATGATTTTTGCCGCCGCCCCCCATGTGCGGCAAGGAGGCTGCCATGCTGAAGATTGCCATAACCGTAAACCCCAACAAAGACAAAGACCTAATTTATACCAACCGGCTGCTCGACATTTTGGAAGAATACGATTGCCGCATCCTAATGTCGGATACCTTCAAACGTCCCTACGGCGAATTGCCGAGCGTGGCCGATTCTCTTCTTGCCGGCCGAAAAATCGAATATCTTCCCGAATACCAGCTCTTTCGCCGTGCGGGACTGTGCATTGTGTTCGGCGGTGACGGAACAATTTTGAAGATCGCCAAAAAAGCCGCTTTCAGCGGTGCGTACATATTGGGTGTCAATCTGGGACGGGTCGGTTATATTGCGGAGCTCGAAACGCATGAGTTGGAGCTTGTGCGGCGACTTGCTTCGCTTTCGGACATTTCGGATGCCGAAGCAACGGCGGGTATTCGCATAGACCGCCGTATGATGCTAAAGGTCGAAATTCTGCGTGACGGACAATGCGTTCACAGCGCGGCGGCGCTAAACGATGTCGTTTTGTCCAAGGGCGCGGTTTCCCGCATGGTGGGTCTGCGCTTGAGCTGTGACGGTAAAAACATCTCGACCTACCGTGCGGATGGGATCGTTGTCTCCACCCCGACCGGCTCAACGGCCTACTGCATGTCCGCAGGCGGCCCCATCATCGACCCTAAGCTCGACTGTATCTGCGCCGTTCCCGTCTGTCCCTACATGTGTGCCAATTCGGGTGCGGTACTGTTTTCCCCGCGTTCGGTCATCGATATTGAGTTCATTGCCGACAAAATCGGCGAAGCCTTTTGCACCGTTGACGGAAAGGGAGTCAAGACCATTTACGACGGTGATATTGTACGTATCACCCGTTCACCCGTCAGCACCAAGCTTGTCCGTTTGAAGGATGTGGATTTTTACAGCTTACTCAACTACAAGCTTGCCGCCGCGCAGAACTCTTAACCTTTGCAACGACTCACGATTATGAGGTAGGCTGTTTATGAAAACAAAACGACAGGAAAAAATACTTGAATTGATCGCCGCACACGACGTGGAAACGCAAGAGGAGCTTGCCGAGTTGTTGAAAAAGAACGGCTTCGTCGCAACGCAGGCGACTGTCTCGCGCGACATTCGGGAATTACGATTGGTCAAGGTTTCGGGCGGTTTTCGCGACGGACGGCAGGTCAAATCGAAATATGCCGCCAATTCCGTTCGCAATGAGTTGGATACGCGCTTTACGGACAAGTTTAAAAGCATACTTTCCGAAATGGTGGTCAAGATTAGCTCGGCCGGGCATATGGTGGTCTTAAAAACCTATGCCGGAATGGCGCAGGCGGCCTGTGCCACCATCGATTCACTCGACATACCCGATATCGTGGGCTCTCTTGCGGGAGATGATACCATATTCATCGTTATGGCCACCGAAAACGACGCTGCCGATTTCGTCAAAAAGCTTTCGAAAAGCATCATACATTAAGCGAATGCTTAAACCGATACAAAAGGAGAGCACAACATGCTTGCCTCTTTACACATTGAAAACATAGCGCTCATCAGACGGCTCGATATCGATTTTACCGAGGGCTTTTCCGCGTTTACCGGTGAGACGGGCGCTGGAAAAAGCATTATCATCGATTCGATCGGTGCCTTGTGCGGTGCACGATTGTCCAAGGAGCTCATCCGCGCGGGCGAAACGTATGCACTGGTCGAGGGCGTGTTTATCGACCTTGCCGCGCCGACCCTGCAACGCTGTGATGCGCTGGGGCTTTCGCCGGACGAGGACGGCGCTTTATATATTTCCCGAAAGCTCACCGCCGACGGTAAATCCACGGCCCGCATCAACGCCCGTCCCGTTCCCACCTCGGCACTGCGTGAGCTTGCTTCTCTGCTTATCAACATCCACGGTCAGCATGACAATCAAGAGCTTTTGAAAAAGGAAAAGCACCTTTCCGTATTGGACGCATATGCCGACAATGCCGAAGCGTTTGAGGCTTACTCCGAGGCCTATACACGATATCGCGAGACTTTGGAGGAATATGAAGCGCTTTCGACCGATGAAGCCGAAAAACAGCGCACCGTCGAAATGCTTCGCTACCAGATTGAGGAAATCAAAGCCGTAAGTCCGAAAGCCGGAGAAGAAGAAACGTTGACCGCCGAAAAGAAACGGCTGTCGAATATCGAAAAGATCGCCGAGAACGCGCTCACCGCTTACGGTGTTCTGTTTGCCAACAATTTGAGTGCGGCGGAAAACACAGACAAGGCTCTGTCCTGTCTGTATGCGCTGTCCAAAATGTCGGACGGAATGGACGAATACATCGAGCGTTTGGAAAAAGCTCGCTCCGAACTGTATGATATTGCCGAAAGTATGCACGATCTGGCGGGAGATGCCGAAGAAAATCCGTCGGCAAGGCTTGACAAAATCGAGCAAAGGCTGTATGATATATATAAGCTCAAACGGAAGTACGGTCATTCCTGTGATGAGATACTCGCATATTGCCGTAACGCCGAAAAGCGTCTGTCCGATTTGGAGCTTTCCGACATACGCGCCGACGAATTGGAAAAAAAGCTGAAAGTCTTAAAAAATGATTTGGATTCTGCTGCCGATCGCCTGACCGAAAGCCGTCACACGGCCGCCGAGCAGTTAAAAGTCGAAATTGAGCGTGAATTTGCTTTTTTGGAAATGAGTAAGGTACATTTTGCAGCCGATATCCGACAAAAAGCTCCGACTGCCGACGGCGCGGACGATGTGGAGTTTTTGATACAAACCAACGTCGGACTCCCCTTTTCCCCGCTTGCGAAAACCGCTTCGGGCGGCGAGCTTTCACGCATCATGCTTGCCATTAAAAGCGTGATTGCCAAAAAGGACGGCGTGGAGACTGTAATCTACGACGAAGTGGACGTCGGCATTTCCGGCAAGACATCGCGTCGTATCGGTATCAAGCTTTTGCAGACTTCGCGCGATTCACAGGTCATGTGCGTTACGCATTCGGCACAGATCGCATCTCTTGCGCACACGCATTTTCTGGTGTCCAAGCATGAGGAGAACGGCTCGACCGTGACCGACATTCGCAGACTTTCTCCCAAAGAGCGGATTGACGAAACGGCACGGATCATTTCCGGCATTGAAGTAACGACCTCGGCGCGCGCCGCCGCCAAGGAGCTTATCGATGACGCGGCGAACTACTAACCAAACGTAAACATCGGCTTTCGGCCGTAAAACTTAAAGGAGCACAAAAAATGACAGTATTCGAAGAACTCAAAGCCCGCGGTTTGCTTGCCCAATTGACCGATGAGGAAGAAATCAAGGAATTGGTAAACAACGGAAAGGCGACCTTCTATATCGGTTTCGACCCCACGGCCGACAGCTTGCATGTCGGACACTTTATGGCACTTTGCTTAATGAAGCGCTTGCAGATGGCCGGCAACAAGCCCATCGCCCTCATCGGCGGCGGTACCGGTATGATCGGCGACCCGTCGGGACGCACCGATATGCGTAAAATGCTGACCGAAGAG